>BEHT01000020.1 GCA_002898575.1 bacterium HR17 | reverse complement strand
AACGCAATGCCTGAACGCATCTTGACCGCGAGCGATTTGAACGCCGCAGGGGTCGCTGCTGCATTGGTGGGGTTTTTAGGTTTCACCATCGCGCTCTGGACGACGGTGTGGCACGGAATGGGCGCCGACGGTCAATGGCGTCCTGTCGCGCGATGGTGGCTCTGTATGCTGCTTGTCAGTTTTTTGACGCTGTTGTGGGGATTGTTGAAAGCGTAACGGCGAGCGAGCGATGAAAAGGGGGATCGGGCGTGGGCGAACAGACCGCCGCTTTGCCTTCGTCCTCAAGGGCTGCGTCACGATGGTTGCTTGCCCTGACGGTGTTGGGTGTGGGCGGGGGATGGTTGTTTTTGTTCAGCGCCAGTTACCCCTTGTCTAACGCACTTTGGGGCAATGCTTTCGCTATAGCGATGCGGCAGTTGTTGTTTCTCGCAGGTGGTCTCGTTCTCTTTGCGGCGGCGGCGCTGTGTCCCTTTCGGTGGGTGCAGCGCTGCGCGTTGGCGCTGCATGTTGCCGTTGTAGCGGCGCTGGTCGCGACGCTTTTTTGGGGCGAGGCAGCCGGCGGTGCCGCCCGATGGCTCGCGTTCAAAGATGTGCGGGTGCAACCTTCGGAGTTTGCGAAAGTGACATTGGTGCTGGCATTAGCAGCCGTCATGGCGCACTGGTGGAAGGCGACCCGCTGGCAACAACAGGTCGGTTGGTGGCTCGTAGGTGTCGGGTTATGGGTTGCGACCGTCGTCTTGGTCGCGATGCAACCCCATTTGAGCGGCGCCCTCATTTTAGGTGCCGTCGGGGCGTTTGCTTTGCTGTTTGCGCGCATGCCGTTGCCCGTGTGGGTCGCGACCTTAATGGGCTTGGGGGCATTGGGCTATTTCGCCCATTCGGCTGTCATACATCCCTACCAATACCGACGGCTTCAATCTGCGCATGGGTTTGTTCGCCGTGACGACCCCAAAATGCACTACCAATCCCGCCAAGCGACGCTGGGGTTAGGCGCCGGTGGTCTCTTTGGACGCGGTTTGTTTCAAAGCCGTCAGAAATTTCTTTTCCTGCCGTCAGCCCACAACGATTTCGTGTTTGCCGTCATCGGCGAAGAGTTGGGATTTCTGGGCAGTGTGGGCGTAGTGGCTTTCTTCACCTTGTTGGCTTATTGGGCGCTACGGGTTGCTTCGGGCACTGCTGACCCGTTCGCATCCGGGGCTGCAGGAGGGTTGGGATTTGCTTTATGGTCGCAAGCGATGCTGCACATCGCCGTCAACGCAGGGCTGTTGCCCCCGACAGGGATCCCGCTGCCTTTCGTGAGCGCCGGTGGCTCTTCGCTGTGGAGCACTTTGTTGGCGATGGGGTTGTTGGTCAACGCAGCGCGTCAACCGACGGGCAGTCAGCGGAGGAGGCGGATGGGTGATGCGCTGGGTGATGGCGGGCGGGGGCACCGGGGGGCACATCTACCCCGCCCTCGCTATCGCCGCCGCCGCTCAGGCGAAACTGCCTGACTTGCACCTGCTGTTCATCGGCGCCGCTCGCGGGCTGGACCGCCAACTCCTTGCCGACCGAGGTTATCCGTTCTACGGGCTAGCAGTGATGCCCTTTCCGCGCCGCGTCGTCTCGTTGGGCACGGTCACAGCCGGTGCAGCGGTGCTTTACGGTTTGGCGCAAACTGTCAGGCTCTTTCGGCGTTGGCGCCCCCAGGTCGTCGTCGGGACAGGTGGATACGCTTCTGTTTGCGCCCTGTTGGCAGGGCGTATGTTCGGCGCGCGTTGTGTGTTGTTTGAAGCCAACGCTGTGCCGGGGCGCACCAATCGGTGGTTAGCGCGGTTGGCGTGTTTCATCGTTACTGGCTTTCCTGAAGCCACCGCCTTTTTCCCGCCGGGACGCGCTGCTTGGACAGGCACACCCGTGCGCCCTGAGGTGCGTGAGGGTGACCGCGATACCGTCCGTAAGCAGTTGGGCTTAACGGCGGCGGACCGCTTACTGTTGGTCTTTGGCGGCAGTCAAGGGGCGCGCCGGTTGAACGAAGCGGTGTGGGACGCGTTGCCCCGCTTGATGGCAGAACCGTCTTTGCACATCGTGCACGCGTGTGGTCGGCACTGGGAAGCCGAAGCCCAGCGCCTCCACGCTGCGCTGCCCCCTGCGTGGCGGTCGCGCTATCGTCCTTTCGGCTACCGCGAAGACATTCCCAAACTTTTGCATGCCGCCGATTTAGCCGTCTCGCGGGCGGGTTCCAGTTCCATCGCTGAGTTATTGGTCGCCGGCGTGCCTGCAATTTTGGTGCCTTATCCGTTTGCGATTTACGACCATCAGCGGTTTAACGCGTTGAGCGTCGTGCGGCGGGGTGCAGCGGACATGGTGTTGGATGCCGAGTTGACGGGCGAACGCTTGGCAAAAACGGTGCTAGCGTTGTTGCACGATGAAGAACGGTTGGCGACGATGCGCGGTGCCGCTCGCGCCCTCGCCAAACCGCACGCGGCAGAGGCAATCGTGGACATTATTCTGACATTCTTGGGCGTGCAGTGAGCGGCTTTGCCCGACATCGCGGGAGGCGAACGGGACATGGCGTTTCCTTACCGCAAGGTGCACATGGTCGGTATCGGAGGGGCGGGCATGAGCGCGATTGCCGAGGTGCTGTTGGCGGAAGGGGTGCAAGTGTCAGGTTCGGATTTGGAGGGGTCGTCTTACACGGAGCGGTTGCAGCGTAAAGGGGCAAAAGTGTTCATCGGGCATGCCGCCCATCAGGTCGGCGACGCGGAAGCGGTCATCGTCAGCAGCGCCATCGCTGCGGACAACCCTGAATTGGTGGCGGCGCGACAGAGGGGGTTGCCAACGCTGCACAGGACGGATGCATTAGCGCTTTTGCTGCACGGCAAAACCTCCATCGCGGTCGCTGGCACCCACGGCAAAAGCACAACGACGGCGATGATCGGGCACATCCTTGCTTGTCTGGGCTACGACCCGACAGTGCTGGTCGGTGCGGAGGTCATCAATTTTGAGGGCAACTGCCGCATCGGGCATAGCGACTGGATGGTCGTGGAGGCTGATGAGTCCGATGGCTCCTTTTTGAAACTTTCGCCGACCCACATCGTCGTCACCAACATTGAGTTGGACCATCCCGACCATTATGCCGATGAAGACGCCGTGACAGCCGCCTTCGCCGCGTTCGCCGCGCGCCTGAGCGCGGAGGGGTTGTTGGTGGTCAACGCGGACTGCCCGCGTGCCCGTCGGTTGCCGTTCACGGTGTCCCGCCCTGTTTGGTGGGTGGGGTTCGGGGTGCGCAACGAAGCTGACTACACCGCCTACGCTGTCGCACCCTGTCCCGATGGGACGTGGCGATTTCGGGTGCGGCGTCGTCCGCGCGAGTTGGGTGAGGTGCGGCTGCGCGTGCCTGGCGAACACAATGTCGCCAACGCCTTGGCGGCGTTGTGCACATGTTTGGAACTGACCCAAACGCCCTTTTTTGTCGTCGCTGACGCCCTCGCCCAGTTTCGTGGGGTGCGTCGTCGGTTTGAAACCATCGGGCGCGTTCGCGGCATAACTATCGTGAGCGACTATGCGCACCATCCGACAGAAGTGCAGGCGTTGCTGCAGACCGCGCGCCAAGTGTTTTGCGGAGGACGCCTTTGGGTGGTCTTTCAACCCCACCGTTACAGCCGCACCCAACGGTTATGGCAAGCGTTTGGCGACGCCCTCGCAAACGCGGATGGCGTTTGGGTAACGGACATTTTCGCCGCAGCGGAGCCGCTGACAGAGGGTGTCACGGGGGAGCTAATTGCTCACGCCGTCCGTGCACGCACGCCGCAAACATATGTCAAGTTCGCACCCAATTGCGACGATATAGTTGCAGAAGTCGTCCGTTTCGCGCGCCCCAACGACGCTGTTTTATTGGTCGGCGCCGGCGATATCTACAAAATAGCACCAAAATTGATGACAGCGTTGTCTAACGCCGCAGGTCGCTGCGCTGAAGGGGACGAGGGACCAGGGTGTTAGAGCCGCCTTGCACCACCGCCGATGCGGAGGTTGACGGAGGGATGACCGACAAGGACAGGCACCTTTTGACGCGCCTGATCAGTTTACCGCCGCAGTTCAACACGCCGATGGCAGAGCACACCACCTTGAAAGTCGGCGGACCCGCCGACGCATTGGTGCATGTGTGCACGCCAGAAGAGTTGCGCCGCGTCATCCAGTTTGCGCGCGAGCGCGACCTACCGATATTCGTTTTAGGCGAAGGCAGCAACCTGATTGTCCGCGACGGCGGCATTCGCGGCATCGTTTTGCACTTGACAGGAGAGTTGGCTCAGATCAACTTTGACACGACGGAAGTGGAAGTCGGCGGGGGGGCGTATTTGCCCCATTTGCTCGTGAGAGCCGCGCAACGGGGTTTAGGTGGCTTGGAATGTTGCACGGGCGTGCCCGGCACGGTCGGCGGGGCGCTCATTTCTAACGCGGGAACCGCCGAGGATTTCATCGGGCAACGAGTCCGCCGGGTCACCGTCGTAGACAGCGACGGAGAGATGCGCGAGTTGACCGCCAAGGATTTGCAGTTCGGTTACCGTTGGAGCAACCTGCGGGAGCACGGGCTCGTCGTGGTCAGTGTGGCGCTGGCGCTCCACCCTGACAGCCCGACCGCCGTCATGGATCGCATCCGCCAGCGTTGGCACTACCGGCGGAAAACGCAACCGGTCAACCTACCGTGCGCCGGTTGCATCTTCAAAAACCCGCCCGGCGACCGTGCGGGACGGCTGTTGGAAGCCGCAGGGTTAAAAGGCGTGCGCATCGGCGACGCGCAAGTTTCCACCGTTCATGCCAACTTCATCGTCAATTTGGGCAAGGCGACGGCGAAGGATGTGTTGGCGTTGGCAGAGGTGATGCGTCAAACCGTCCTTGACAAGTTCGGTATCGCGCTGGAGTATGAAGTGCAAATCGTCGGCGAGGACGGGTGACCGCCGCGATGGTGCGGGTTTTGGTCTTGATGGGAGGCGATTCGCCCGAACGCGAAGTCTCGCTCCGGTCGGGGCAAGCGGTCTCACGAGCGCTGGTGCGCCGAGGCTATCAAGTGTTCCCCGTTGACCTTTCTTACCGCTACGCGGGTTCCTTGCCCCCTCACCCTTTGCCCCCAGCGAACGCGGAGGCGTTGATGTTCTGTTCACCGAAGGAATTACCCCAGTGGATCGGGGCAATCCAACCGGATGTCGTTGTTCCGGTGCTGCACGGCGGTTACGGCGAGGACGGGACGCTGCAAGCGATGCTGGAACTGTTGCAGGTGCCTTACGCCTTTTCCCCGCCGACCGCCTGCTTTCTGGCGATGAACAAAATCCATTTCAAGCGGCTCTTGGTTGCGGAGGGCATTCCGACCCCAGACCATGCCGTCGTGACCCGGTTGGCGTTTGAGCGCGACCCGCACGGTGCAATAGATGCGGTGGAAGAGCGGCTGGGCTATCCGTGCGTCGTCAAACCAGCGGCACAAGGTTCCACCATCGGTGCCAGCGTCGTAGAAAAACCCGACCGCGAGGCGTTGCGAGCGGCGCTTGCGGAAGCGTTGCGCTACGACCCAGAAGCGTTAGTGGAGCGGCGCATTGTGGGCGCGGAGATCACCGTCGCCGTCATCGGTCAGGGCGAAAGCGCCCAGGCGTTGCCCGTCGTGGAAATCGTGCCTAAGACCCAATTTTTTGACTACGCTACAAAATACACGCCAGGGATGGCGGAACACCATATCCCGCCTCAATCCGTCTCGGAACGAGCGCAGCGGGAAGCGCAAGTGATAGCGGTGCGCATTCACACTTTGCTGCGGTGCCGGGGCGTCACGCGCACCGACATGATGGTGGACGCAGCCGAGCGGCTTTTCGTGCTGGAACTGAACGCTATCCCCGGCATGACGGAAGTAAGTTTGGTGCCCGATGCTGCGCGGGCGGCTGGGTGGTCATTTGAGGCGTTGGTGCAAATGTTGGTGGAGGATGCCCTCGCGGCACCGACAGGTTAAAACGCCCTACAGGCAGGTGGCTGGAGATTATGAAGCGCTATCGCCGATGGGTCGTGCGAGCGAGTGCGGTGGTCGTCCTGCTGATAGGGCTGACAGCCGGCACGATGGTGCGTCGGGTCGCGTGGGAGGGTGATGCCCCCATCGGGTTCGGCGCGATGGCGCGCGTGAACGCGCAACTTTTGGGGCGTCCTTTCTGGTGGGCAACGCCTCAGCGGGTGGAAGCGTGGTTAAAGGGCGAATTGGTCGGCTCCGTGAAGGTGCGATGGCGTTTTCCCCACACCGTCGTTATCACTGCCCAAGCCCCCCGCTTGCTGGGCATTGTGCCGCAAGGGGACAAAGGGGCGTTGGTAGATTGTCACGGACGACGATGGGTGCAGGTGCCCTTGACAGCAACTGGTTTTCCGCTCCTGTTGTTACCCCCGCGTGAATCGGTGCAAAAATGTATGCCTGCAGTGTATCAAACGCTGACCGTGTGCGCGAGAGAGCGCGTGCCTGTGCGGGCTGTTTGGGTCAGCCAATTTGGCGAGGTCGCTGTTTGTCTCCCTGACAACACATGGCTGCGGTTAGGTAATCGGTTCGCCTTGCCCATGAAGGTGCGGTTAGGCATAGCGTTGCGCAAACAAATGGGTTTAACGCCGCCGTGGGTGGCTGACCTGAGCGGTCTGACGGCGATCAGCGTTTGGTATCAAACTCGTCCGTAGGCGTGGGTGAAAGATAGAGAAGGTGACATCCAATGCGCTCGGCGTCCCAATGGGAGCAACGGTTTGCCGTTGTCGCTATTTGCTTCACCCTCGGCTTGTTGATTGCGGTGCAGGTGCGCACCCTCAGTTCCCAGCAAGCCCCGCAAGGGGCTCGCGCCGTCGTTTTGATTGACCGTTTAGCCAGCGCGCAAGACGAAATCCGCCACTTGCGGCAAGAGGTAGATAAACTGCGGGAACAATTGCGTAACTACGAGCAGGCGATGGCGGAAGGGCGCAGCATTACCGAACGGCTAACGGCGGAACTGCAACGGTTACGGGTGCTTGCGGGCTTGACGCGGGTGCGGGGACCGGGCATTATCGTCCGCGTCACGGACGCCCCTAAACCGTCCATCGGTGACCCTTCCTTTGGCATCGTCCACGACACCGACTTGCTGATGATCGTCAACGAGTTGCGCAACGCGGGTGCAGAGGCTATCGCCATCAACGACCAGCGGATTGTCGCGACGACCGCTATCCGCTGTGTCGGCAGCCTCATCACCGTCAATGGGGCGACCATTAGTCCGCCTTACGAGGTCGTTGCCATCGGTGACCCAGACAAATTGCTGAAGGCACTGACGATGCCCAAAGGCATCGTGGACGATCTACAGGCAGCGGGCATTCCCGTCACGATTTCGCAGCACAAGGATGTCATCGTGCCGTCGTTGAGCGTGACGCCGCCACTGCAGTTTGCCCGCCCGATAGAATGACGGGGCATCCTGCCAACGGATGGGGCGCGAGAAGCATGTGGCTGGGTTTGGTCGCTTTGCTGGTCGGGCTACTCGTCGGCTTCTTCGTGTCGCCCTTAGGGTGGCTGCCTCCTGCCTTCCAGCAGCGGTTGCCCGCTTACTTGGGGCTGGCGTTGCTGGCGGCGCTGGACGCCACTTTGGGGGCACTGCGCTCGCGGATGGAAGGCACCTACGACACGGGCGTCTTTTTGTCGGGCTTTTTCGTCAACATGGTCGCAGCGGCGACGCTGGCGTATCTGGGCGATTGGCTCAATGTGGACTTCGCGTTGGCAGCATCGGTCGCCTTCGGCACCCGCATTTTCAACAATTTGGCGATCGTTCGGCGCATCCTGCTGCAGCGGTGGCGGCAGCGGGTGACCCATGCGGGGTGACAACGGCGTGCTGTGGGGCACTCCGGCGATTTATGTCGTCGGGTTGGATGTGGGAACGACGAAGGTGGGCACTTTGATCGCCCGTGTCCTGCCCGACGGTTGGGATACAGTCAGTTTTTCGTCCGTGCGGTCCCGCGGCGTGCAGCGGGCGACGGTCGTGGATTTTGAGGAAGCCGCTGCCGCTATCGCGGAGAGCCTAGAGCGCGCCGAACAGACCGGCGGTGCCCAAATTCAATCGGTGTGGGTCGGGATCACGGGACACCACATCCGTGCCCATCCCACCAATGTGTCCTTATCGTTGTCGGGTGACGATGTGCACATCAACACGACGCATCTGGACGAACTGCACCGACGCGCCCGACGCCAATTCCAGCGGGACGACCAAATCGTTCTGCACATAGTGCCCCGCCAATTTGTCGTCAACGGTGTCGGGGGTATCCGCCGCCCACTGGGGTTAGCCGCCCGTGAAGTGAAGATGCAAGCGTTGGTCATCACCGCCGACATCTCCTTCGTGCGCAGTTTGGATGCATGTGTCCGTCGCGCCGGTGTGGAAGTCGCTGGCATGGTGTTGGAACCCCTCGCTGCCGGCGAAGCCGTCCTTTCAGAAAGTGAGCGTGAACTGGGCACCGTCGTCATGGACATCGGCGGGGGCACGACCGATGTCGCTGTGTTTTTGGACGGCTCGTTGATGGATACCTTCGCGTTGCCGGTCGGAGGCAACCATGTCACCCGCGACCTCGCCATCGGCTTGCGCACGCCCCTAGAAGAAGCCGAACGGCTTAAAGTCACTTACGGGAGCGCTTTGCCCCACCGCGCAGGTGACGAAACAGTAGAAGTGCTGGAGTTGGGGCAAGGAAAACCCCGTCCCGTCACCCGCAAAGCGCTGGCAGAAATCATTGAACCGCGCATGCGTGAATTGTTTGAATTGGCGGCGGAGCGACTTCACCAAGGCGGCTGGACGACGCTGATGGCGGGCGGCGTCGTCCTCACGGGCGGTGGCTCGTTGTTGGACGGTGTCGTGGAACTGGCGCAGGAAGTGTTCAACTTGCCCGTACGCCTCGGTGAACCGATGGTTGCCCCTGGATCCCCTCACGAGTTGCGCAACCCGATGTATGCGACGCTGGTCGGCTTGGTCTTGCACGGCATTCGCCAGCACCGCGAGACAGCGGCACCGCCTTCTTCATGGCGCCGATGGGTTGACCGATTGATGCGGCGCGTCAAAAGTTGGTGGCGTTGAAAAACAAAACTGCACGGCAGAAAAAGGGGGAAAAGTCAATGCGGTTGGTCACTTACGGCGAACGGGGTGAAGAGCGATTGGGTGCCCTCGTGGACGGTGGACGGCACATCGTGGACCTGAACATCGCATCGCGCGGGTCTATCCCGCCCGACCCCATCGCCTTCTTGGACGGCGACTATTGGGCGTTGGCGTATAAAGTGCTGAGCGCACCTGTCGCCGAGTTGCAAGCAGCGGCGTTGGTGGAAGCCGACGGCGTTCGGTGGGGGGCTCCCATCCCTGAACCCCGCACCATCATCGCGCTGGGGCTCAACTACCGCGACCACGCTGAAGAAGGGCACCAAGAGCCCCCTCCTAACCCGCTGTTGTTCGCCAAAGCCCCTGCTTGCACCGTCGGACCCTTTGACGACATCGTTTACCCACCGCAAGTGACGCAGTTGGACTACGAAGTGGAACTCGCCATCGTTATCGGCAAACGCGCCAAACAACTCTCGCCTGAGCAAGTGAAGAGCGTCATCGCCGGTTACACCGTCATCAACGATGTCAGCGCCCGCGATATTCAGTTCCGCGAAAGCCAATGGTTTCGGGCGAAGAGTTTTGACACCTTCGCTCCGATGGGACCGTGCTTGGTCACGCCCGACGAAATCAGCGACCCGCAAAACTTGCGGCTGTGGTGCGCCGTCAACGGTGAACGGTTGCAGGACAGCACGACAGCGAACATGATCTTCAAAATCCCCGACATCGTTGCCTTCATTTCACAGTGCTTCACCCTCCGCCCCGGCGATGTCATCGCGACGGGCACGCCCGCCGGCGTCGGTGTCTTCCGCAAGCCGCCAAGGTTGCTGCAAGTCGGCGACATCGTGGAGACGGGCGTTGAAAACATCGGCGTCTTGCGCAATAAAGTCATTGGCTTAGCGCAATGACCCGGCACGGTGCGCACCAACGATGCAACCCGAACTGATGCGCGAACTCATCACAGTGGATGCCTTTGATCGGTGGCTGCAGGTGGCAGCGTTTATCGGCGTCCTCGCTGGCGTCACGGTGGGCGTGGTGGCGGCGCGCCGGTGGACTCACCCGCGCAAATGGGCGTTAGGCGCCTTGACAGGCTTGTTGTGCGGTGCGCTTTTGCCGCTCACTTACGGGCTGTGGCGCCTTTACCTTTGGCGCATCCGCATTGACCTTGACCGCGAGTTCGTCGGGTTGCACCGCGTGGAGGTGCTGCTGGGCAATGTGGCGTTGTTTGCTGGTGTCGGTGCGGCGGTCGGGTTTGTAGGGCGCAAGTATGCGGAATGGCTATGGCGTCAACTCAATCGTCGGTGACCAGCAACGCGCCGTGGAGAACGGAGCGGGCGCTCAGCAATGCCGTTTCTTTGCCCGCCGTTTCCATCACCGCCAACAGCAACAACAGCCCGGCGATGATGACGCTTTCGCGCCCCCATTCCATGCCCGGCACTTGGCGGCGTTCGGCGGCGGGTATCGCCGCCAACCGCTGCAGCCACTCGTGCACTGTGTCGGGGCGAATGGGCAACCCGTGAACACGGGACGGGTCAAAGCGCTGCAACTGCAGCCGTAGCATGCCCAGTTGCGCGGCTGTCCCGCCGGTCAGCAGAAGCATTTCTGCGTCCCGCAGCAACCCTGCTGCTGGCTGCAGTTGCGCCAACGCGTCTTGATAAGCGGTGTCCAGTTGCTCAGGGAGCGGAGGGTCATCGCGCAGAAACTGCTCTGTGAGGCGGCGCGACCCGACAGGCAAACTGAGCCAGCGCTCAGGACGCTCCAGTTTGCCGATGGCGATTTCGGTGCTGCCCCCGCCGACATCAGCGACGGCGAAGGTCGCCGTGCTGCGGAAGCCCATGCGCAACCCTGAAGTTGCCCCGACAAAGGCCCATTGCGCCTCTTCGTCGCGGCTGAGCACCCTCACGGGGACGCCAGCGACTTGCTCTAAGCGGCGCAAAAATGCCGCGCCGTTGTGCGCCGCTCGCACCGCTTCCGTCGCCAACACGACGAACTTCTGCGCGCCCATACTTTTGAGCCGTCGGACAAACGCCGACACAGCCCCTAAAGTTGCTTCCACAGCGATAGGCGACAGTTCGCCTCGCTCCTGCAATCCGCGCCCCAATCCCGTGATAGTGCCGCCAATGTCCACATCCACCCATGCGTCGCCGCGGCGTTCTGCCAACAGATAGCGGACGGCGTTCGTGCCGATGTCCAAGATTGCGACCCGCATCCTCGTGCCTCCTCGTCGCACCAAATCCTGCCACTGCCGCCAGCAACTTGCGCCGCACCGCCGCACAATTGGTCAGGGTTTGGCATGCGGCGGCTCAGAGAGCCGCCCTCCGAGATTCGGTGCATCGTCGCACAATTGGTCAGGGCTTAGCAAAGCGCGCCGCTTTTCACAAAGGGCTGTTTTGACGGCGCGGGAACGCCGTCTCGGCGACTTTTTCTGACGAAGGTGGTGACGGTTGGGATGGAGTGGCTGGACAACGGTTCAGTCACGACGCCCGAGGGCTTTTGGGCGGCGGGCGTCGCTTGCGGCATCAAAGCCAGCGGGCGTAAGGATGTGGCGCTCATCGTCAGTGAACTGCCATGCGTCGCAGCAGCGACCTTCACGACGAACAAGGTCAAGGCAGCGCACATTGCGGTCTGCAAGGAAAACCTGCGCCCGCAGAAAGCGACGGTGCGTGCCATCGTCGTCAACAGCGGTAACGCCAACTGCTGCACGGGACAGCAGGGTGTTGAAGATGCCCGCAAGATGTGCGAATGGACTGCGAACGAACTGAGTGTGCAACGGCACATGAACATCCAGCCCCACGAAGTGTTGGTCGCCTCAACAGGTGTCATCGGCGTGCGACTGCCGATGGACAAAGTGCGTCAAGGCATCCAAATGGCGGCGGCACAACTGTCGCGAGATGGCGGGCAAAGCGCCGCTGAAGCCATCATGACGACGGACACGCGCCCGAAATTCGCCGCCGTGCGGTTAGAATTGGCGGGAAAAACTGTCCACATCGGCGGCATCGCCAAAGGTGCGGGGATGATCGCGCCTCACATGGCGACGATGTTGTGCTTTCTCAGCACGGACGCCTGCGTCGGGCGCAAAGCCCTGCAAGCGGCACTGCGCTACGCCGTTGACCGCAGTTTCAACAGCATCACCGTTGATGGCGACACTTCTACCAACGACACAGTAGTTCTGATGGCAAACTGGATGGCAGGCGGTAGCGAAATTGCGGAAGGCAGCGCCGCCTTCACGCGGTTTCGGGAGGCGCTGACGGCGTTGTGCCAACGGCTGGCGAAAATGATCGCCGCCGACGGCGAAGGGGCGACGAAGTTGGTGGAAGTGCAAGTCACGGGCGCTGTGAGCGAAAACGAAGCCCGCACGGTCGCCCTGACCGTCGCCAACTCACTGCTGGTCAAAACGGCGCTGTTTGGCAACGACCCTAACTGGGGGCGTATCGCCGCCGCCGTCGGAAGGGCGCCCGCACGCGTCAAGCAGGACACGCTGACCATCCGCATCGGTGAGTTTGAATGCTTCCGCAGCGGCGAACCTGTCGCCTTTGATGCGACGGCTGCCCACGAATGGCTCAAAGCCAGCCGCGAAATCCGCCTGCACATTGACTTGGGCTTGGGCGCCGCTGCGTGGACAGCGTGGACTTGCGACCTGAGCACCGAATATGTGCGCTTCAATGCCGAATACACGACCTGACGGTCACTAAGGTGCTGTTGTGACAGCGCTGCAACATCTTTCGGCAGCGTGGGAACGCTTGACCGTTTGGCGGCTGTCATTGCGTTTGCAGGGGGCGGCACGCCACCCTTTGGACGCTGACCGCTCGTCCAAAGATACAGGGGGCAAACGCCGATGGTGCATACCCACGACACCCTGTTGCTACAAGAGCGGTTTGAACCTGCCAAAGCGCTGCGGGGGGCGATGCGAGGGCTTGTCTGGCGGCGCCGCTGCTGGGTAGCGCTCGCTGCCGTCGCCGTGTCGCTGGCGGCGGTCGCTGTCGCCTTCACCCTCTTCGCTATCCTTTACGCCGCTCGCCATACGCTCACGCCTGCCGCCATCGTCGTCGCCGTTCCCATCGCCCTTTTTGCCGCTGCTTTTTTGCTGCTGATCGCCGTCGTCGTTGGCACTCGCTGGTGGTGGTGCGAATCGTTCAACCGTGCTGCTGCCGACGCCGACGCGTTGTTAGGGAGTGACGCTATCCGCAATGCGTTAGACTTGGCAAAGTTGCGCGACGATGAGCCGTTCGTTTCGCCCACATTCGCCAAAGTAGCCATTGAGCAGGCGTGGGAGCGATGGCAAACGGCAGCGCGCAACGGTGCGGTGCGCCAATTGACGCAGTCCCATTGTCGTCGCGCCCTTGTCGCCGCCATCATCGCTGTCCCCCTGCTCATTGTCGCCTTCGCAGCTGCCCGTTGGTCAGATGTTTCTGTCACCGCCGTTATCGCCCTTTACCGCGATGCGCACGCCGTGCTGGCGTTTGAGCGCAGCGGCAAGTTGCATTTGCAAGTCAGCGACACCGTTGTGCTGAAAGGGACGCAAGTGACGGCGATCGCGCAGGCGGAGGGCGGCAAAGCGACTTCGGTGCGGTTGCGCTGGCGCACGGTCGCCGGCGAACGCTGGCTGCCAATGACATCTGTAGGGGATAACCGCTTCGCCGCGTCTTTGACAGTGACTGACAGCGGAACGCTGCAAGCCGTTTGCGGGCGCATCAAAAGCGCCGCCATTTCCGTGCGCGCTGCCACGCTGCCAAAAGTGACCGAATGGCTCGTCACGCTTGAACCGCCCGATTACACGGGTTTGCCGTCCGAAAGCTTCACCGCCGATGCCGCGAACTTGCGCGTGCTAAAAGGCACGCAAGTGAGCGTCATCGCCACGGCGTCCGCTCCGTTACAGCAAGCCCGATGCCTTGCCTCACCGTTACCGTCTTTCGCCCTGCAAACGGGAGAGCGACAAGTTCATTTGCGCTTCACTGCCCTGCGTCCGTTTCAATGGCAGTTGCGGTTGCGCGACCGTGACGGCTTTGAAGGGACGACACCCCGCTACCGCGTCACGGTTTTGCCCGACCGTCCGCCGCAGGTGAGCATTGCGACGAGTGTCAGCATCGCGATGGCAGGGGGCTTTGTGCCGCTCGTCGTGCAGGCGCAAGACGATTTCGGCGTCAGCGCGTTGGCGCTGCAAATAGGCGTCAACGATGCGCGAACGCCACCGTCGCGCCCACAGACCGTGCCGCTGGCGATGGCAATGGGCAAGGAAGTGGAGCGGTCGGTGGCGATTCCTGTGCCCGTTGATGCCGCCGGCAAATGCCTTTGGCTGCGGGGCGTCGCTAAGGACAACGATACTGTTTCGGGTGCAAAGACGACATTTTCGCAATGGCTCACGGTGCGCATCGGCACACCCGAAGAACTCGTCGGCACGCCTGAAGCGTGGCGGCAGCGGTTGGGGCAACTGGAAAGTTGGCTGCAAAAGGGCGAATGGCAAAAGGCACAAGCGCAAGTCGCTCAATGGCAGCGCTGGTGGCAAGAGCAATGGCAACAAGCCCAATGGGCAAATCAACCGCTACCGTTGGCGTGGTTGGCACAATGGTTGCGGCATTTGCAAACGCATTTGCAGCAGGGCGATGGGGTGGCGGCGCGCAACGAACTGTGGCAAATGCAACGGGCGTTGGAGCGGGCGATAGGTGAACAGCGCTTAGCAGAACTGGCGCAGGAAGCCAGCCGCTTGCGGGCGATGCAGGAGAGCGTCGTGCGCCGCTTGCAACATCACGCATCGCCATCGTCCCTTGCCCCGACACAAAAGGTCGTCGCCGAAAGCACCGAACAGTTGCGCCAAGCCCTGCGGAACGAAGTGGAACGATGGGCGAAGTTGGGCGAGGCGGATGTGGCGTTTCAGTTACGCGACGCCGCTGAAGTGTTGGAGCGGCGCCCGACCACCGCTGCGCAACAGCAGGCGGCAGCAGCGATGCGCGATGAGCAAGGGGCACTCGCTCAATTGCACGCCAGCGATGCCCTCGCCGATTTGCGCGATGTGGAAGAGCGGTTGACTTCGCCGACACAAAACCCGCTGGCGCAACTGTATCGTCAAGAACGCAACTTGCTGGCGCAACTGTTGGAGCAAACGGAGCGGTTGCGCCGCGACCAAATGGCGGTCCGTCAAGTGACAGAACGCGTGACGCAAAGTGAGCGTTCAACGCCTGACGCCCCTGAGCGCGCCCAACGCGAGCGCTTTGCACCCCCGACGCCGCCCAGTTGGCAGGAAGTGGAGCGGTTGACAGGGCAAACACCGATGCAGCCTCCGCTCACGACCCCGCAAGATTTAGCGGGACACCAGCAGCAATTACGCCAACGCGCCGAAGGGTTGCGACACCCGCTGCGGGCGGTGATGGAGCGAACGCCTCAACTGTCGCCTGAAGCACCCCACCACTTACAAGATGCGATAGAGCAGATGCGACAAGCGGAAGCCGACCTGCGCTTAATGAACCTGCGGCAAGCGGCGCCTGCCCAACGGCGTGCGGAACAAGCGCTGCAACAGTTGAGCGAAGCGTTGCGGCGAGCGTTGCAAACGGAGCAAGGCTCAACAGCCCAGCGGATGGGTGCGGGCGAAAACGAAGCGATGGCGTTGGCGCGCCGTCAAGCCCAATTGTTGCGCCAAACGCAACGCCTGCATCAGCAGCGCCAACAAGGTCAAATGCCGTCGCCCGCCCAACTGCAAGGGCTGGGCGCAGAAGAGGGCAACATCCGTCGGGCGCTCAGCCGCATGGAAGGCTTTTTCGGCGAAACTTTGCCGCCCGAACTGCGCCAGCGCTTAGGCGACGCGCAAGAGCAATTGCGTTGGCTGGAAAATCAACTGCCGCAGGGTGAAACGGGACAACCCGCCCAAGAGCGACAACGGCAAGTGCTGGCGACGTTGTTCGCGTTGGCGCAAGCGCTGAGCGGGCAACAGCGAGGTCACCAGCAAGGGCAACAACACCAACAAGCGCAAGGGCAAAAGCCCGCTCTGCCCGACCTCAACTGGGGGCGCTTTGTAGAGCACGGACCGCCATTGCGCCAGGTGCCCGAAGCGCTGCGAGGCGCCAAGGGGGGGGCAGCGTTCGTTGAACCGTCGCGTTCCCCTGCGACGAATGTGCCCCCTATCTTCGTGCCCCGCATCACTGTTCCGCCCGCTTACCGCGATGCCGTGCAGAAGTATCAGCGACAGGTGCGATGAATGGCGGACAACGACCGTTGCGAGGCAGGACGGTGAACGCGATGCGGCGTTGGTCGGTCATCGCTTTACTTTTGACGGGGTTGATGGCGGCGGTCAGCCAACCGCCTGCGCCGCCGGCGGGGGAAGCCGTCGGACCGCCCGAAAAACTGGAGGCGTTGCCGCCAGCGCCCCAATTACCGCCGCACATCATCGCCATCGCCCGTTTGCGGTTGCGCGAAAGCACCTTGCGGGTTGACCCGATGAGCGACTTCAATCTCATCCGCAATGTCGCCGAACGCACGGGGTGGACGCACCTTTACCCGCAACGGGTCATCGTCTCGCTGGACAACGATGACCTTTTCCGCTTTCCCGTGCTCATTTTTGTCAGCGAGCACCAACCGATGAACCTAACGCCGACGGAACGCGAGCGGTTGCGCCGCTACCTGAAAGGTGGCGGGTTTTTGTTCGTCAGCGAATGTAGCGCCAAATTGCGGTTGCGCCCCGAGTTGCGCCCTGAACTGCAAGCGCTGCTGCCTGAAGCCCCGCTGAAGCCCATCCCGCTGAACCATCCGCTTTACCGCGTGCCTTATCACATTGACCGCATCGTGCCTGCCCGTCGCGGGGGTAAAACTTTTCACGAAGGTATGGAACTGAACGGGCGGTTAGTGCTGGTCTATTCGCAGAACGCCGAAGAGTGCGCTTGGCAAAGTTGGCGTTGGACGGGACCGTTATGCGCCTGCTTGCCGCCCGACTTTGAATACGCCTTCCGCTTCGGCGTCAACTTAGTCTACTACGCCTTGACCCATTGACTCGCCGATTGGAGGGTGACTGTATGACCAAGGCGCAGGAACTGCACGCCGTTGAGCGCATCGCAGCGGTTCGCGAAGCCATCGTCGGGGAGTTGCGCAAGGTTATCGTCGGGCAAACCCAAGTCATTGAGCAGTTGCTCATCGCGCTGCTGGCGAAAGGGCACGGGTTGCTGATTGGCGTGCCGGGTTTGGCGAAAACGCTGCTGGTCAGCACCCTTGCCCGCGTGCTGGACCTGACCTTCAAACGGATTCAGTTCACGCCCGATTTGATGCCCAGCGACATCTTGGGCACCGATGTGTTGCAGGAAGACCCTGAAACGGGGCGCCGCCGGTTTGAGTTTTTGCCTGGACCGATTTTCGCCAACATCGTCCTTGCCGATGAAATCAACCGCGCCCCGCCTAAGACGCAATCGGCGCTGCTGGAAGCGATGCAGGAGCGCAAGGTGACCGTGGGCGGGCGCACTTACGAATTGCCCCAACCCTTTTTCGTGCTGGCGACGCAAAACCCGATAGAGATGGAAGGCACTTACCCGTTACCTGAAGCGCAACTGGACCGCTTTTTGTTCAGCATCGTGCTGGACTACCCCTCCGCCGACGAAGAGGAAGCCATCGTGCACCTGACGACTTCGGCTTACGAGCCCGCCTTGCGGGTCGCGATGGGGCGTGCGGAGTTGCTGCAGGCGCAAGAGTTGGTGCGCCAAGTGCCCGTGCCCGAACGGGTCGGCAAATATGCCGTCCAGTTAGTCCGCGCCACGCGCCCCAAAGAACCTATCGCCCCTGATTTTGTTCGCCAATGGGTGCAATGGGGCGCTGGACCGCGCGCCTCGCAAGCGCTGATGTTAGGCGCCAAAGCGCGGGCGTTGTTGCACGGGCGCACCGCCGCCAGCGCGGAAGATGTTCGCGCCATCGCGTTGCCCGTGTTGCGCCATCGGCTCGTCTTGAACTTCGCCGCTGAAGCCGACAGCATCACGCCCGAACACATCATCGCAAAGTTGTTGCAAACGATCGCCGAGCCCTGAGCGTTGTTTGTGAGAAGTGCCAAGGAAGGCGACCCTACCCCGCTGACGCAAAGGGCGCTGGGCGCAAAAAACGCGTCGGTCGTCGGCGCCGGAGTTGCGCTACTGTTTTGTGACGGTGAAAGGAGGGACTTGCGATGGCGGATGAAGTCAAACTCATCACGACCTTGGCTCGCCCGAAAATGCTGGCGAACGCTGCCCCGCAGCTGCAATATGTGCTCCTTGAAGTTGTGCCCGTCGGCGAGGGGCTCCCGCAGGCGGCACCCCTCAATCTGTGCTTCGTCCTTGACCGCAGCGGCTCCATGGCAGGCGAAAAAATTGAGAACCTGCGCCAAGCCGTCCAACTGGTCATTGACCAACTGGACTTTAACGACATCGTGAGCATCGTCATCTTTGACGACCGCGCTGAGGTGTTGGTGCCCGCGACGCCGGTCAGCGACAAAGCCGCACTTAAAGCCAAAGTCAGCGGTATCACCGATCGGGGCGGCACCGAAATGAGCAAAGGGATGCAGTTGGGGCTTCAGGAATTGCGCAAGCACCTGACACCCGACCGTGTGTCGCGGATGGTGCTGCTGACAGACGGGCAAACTTATGGCGACGAAGATGAGTGCCAAAAGTTGGCGCACCAACTCAAGGAGATGGGTGTGCCCCTTTACGCCTTCGGGTTGGGTGAAGACTGGAACGAAGATTTGCTGGACGCGCTGGCGAACGCGACCAAAAGTTTGGGCGGGTTCTCCGAGTTCATTGAGCGCCCTGAGCAAATCCTCCCGCATTTTCAGTTTGCCGTCCGCAGCGCCAAGCGGGTCGTCGCCCGCAACGCCTTCTTGACGCTGAAACTGGCACAAGGCGTCGCGCCCCGCCAAGTGTGGCGGGTGTTCCCGTTGATCGCCAACTTAGGCTACCAACCGCTGTCCGACCGCGATGTGCAGGTGCTGCTGGGTGATTTGGAGCGCGATGCAGGGCAAGCGATTTTGGTGGAGTTATCCGTCGCGACGAAACCCAAAGGCACTTTCCGCATCGCCCAAGCCGAAGTGACCTATGATTTGCCCCACGAAAACCGCTTCGGCGAAAAGGTGCGCGCCGACATCGTGGTGGAGTTCACCGAGGACCCACAAGCCGCTCAACCCGTCAACGCGCGCGTGATGAATTTGGTGGAAAAGGCGACGGCGTTCAAGTTGCAGACGCGCGCCTTGGAAGCGGCGAAAGCCGGCGACATCGGGACAGCGACCCGTCTGCTGCGCCAATCGGCGACACGGTTGCTGAACATCGGCGAAACGGAATTGGCGAAAGTTGCCGAGCAGGAAGCGGCGCGGTTGGAACAAGGACAACAAATGACCAGCGCGGGCACAAAGCGGTTGCGCTACGAAACCCAACGGCTCACCCGCCCGCTACCTAAGCAATAAACGGGTGTGCACGCATCGCGTGCAGTATGTTGAAGCCGCATGGCAAAAACTGCGGGCAAGAGAGCCCAAAAGGTGACAACGATGGTCCACGCGCTTAAGGTGCAACGATGGGGCAAGGGTTGGCTCATCGGGTTGTTGGTGTTGTTGGCGGGTTGCACGC
Source organism: bacterium HR17 (assembly GCA_002898575.1). Classification (NCBI taxonomy): domain Bacteria; phylum Candidatus Fervidibacterota; class Fervidibacteria; order Fervidibacterales; family Fervidibacteraceae; genus Fervidibacter; species Candidatus Fervidibacter japonicus. Next base: position 42,144 of record BEHT01000020.1, on the reverse strand, counting down.
AGGGGACGCTGCCCGTGTTGCGGTCGGATGACCTGAATGCGCCCCGTCCCAACACGCCGTTGCGTCCTCTAACTCCACGGCGCGAAGGGAGTGGAAAGGTGATGGTGACGCAACCGCAACGCTTGCGCGTTTATGTCGGCACTTACACCTATCGTGGCAGCAAAGGCATTTACGCCTTTGAGTTGGATTTGACGACAGGCACACCGACCGAACCCGTGTTGGTGGCGGAAGCCACCAACCCATCATTTCTGGCGATTCACCCCAGCCATCGCTTCCTTTACGCTGTCAACGAAGTCGGCGAGTTCAACGGCGAACGGACCGGCACCGTCAGCGCTTTCGTCGTTGACCCACCAACAGGCAAACTCACCTTGCTCAACCGGCAACCGTCCAAGGGCACCGCTCCCTGTCACTTGACCGTTGACAAGCAAGGGCGCTTCGTGTTGGTCGCCAACTACGGCACAGGCTCTGTCGCCGTTTTGCCCGTTGAGCCTGACGGGCGTTTGGGGGCACCGACGACAGTCGTGCAACACGAAGGCAAAGGCGTCAACCCTAAGCGTCAAGAGGGACCGCATGCCCACTCGGTTAACTTGGACGCTGCCAACCGTTTCGTCTTCGTCGCCGATTTGGGGTTGGACAAAGTGCTCATCTACCGCTTTGATGTGGCGAAAGGTGCGCTGACGCCCAATGAACCGCCTTTTGCAGCGGTCGCACCGGGCGCCGGACCGCGCCACTTTGCCTTTCACCCCAACGGGCGTTTTGCTTTCGTCATTAACGAACTCAACTCCACCGTCACCGCTTTCCGTTACGATGCCTCAAGGGGCGCACTGACCGAAATCCAGACGGTGTCCACGCTGCCAGAAGGTTTTTCGGGTGACAACTGGACAGCGGAAGTGCAAGTGCATCCGTCGGGCAAATTCCTTTACGGCTCCAATCGCGGGCACAACAGCATCGCCGTTTTCGCTATTGAAGCCGATGGACGGTTGCGCCCGCTGGGGCAGGTCCCAACGCAAGGCAAGACGCCCCGCCATTTCGCCGTTGACCCGACAGGCACTTACTTGCTCGTCGCCAACCAAGACACCGACAACCTCGTCATCTTTCGTATTGACCAAACAGGCAACTTGCGACCGACGGGGCAGCAATTAGCCATCCCGACACCTGTTTGCGTGTTGCCCGTGCCGCTGGAGTGATCGGGGAGTCTGCGCCCTACCGCATTTCAGCGGTTTGGCTGGACGCCGCGTTTTGCGACCCGACGGCGCGGAAATAGGCGCACAAATCGGTCAGCGGGCAAACCGCGCAGCGCGGGCGTTGCGCCCGGCACACCTTGCGCCCGTGCTGGATGAGGTTCAAATGCAGCCGATACTTGATGTCGTCTGGGACGATGCTGTCCAGCACCGCGTTGGCGCGGGCTTCACTCACCTTCGGGGCGATCCACCCCAACCGCTTGGCGATGCGGTAAATGTGTGTGTCTACTGGGAAAACCGGCTTACCGAAACCAAACAGCAACACGCACGCTGCCGTTTTCGGACCGACGCCGGGCAACTGCTGCAACCACGCCAGCGCATCGGGCACGGGCACCGTGCTGAGGAAGTCCAAGGTCAACTTGCCGCCGTTCGCTGCGGCGATGCGCTGCAAGATGGCTTTGATGCGGGGTGCTTTTTGATTGGCGAGCCCCGCGACTTTGATGGCGGCAGCAACCATTTTCGTCGGCGCTTGGAGCACCTGCGCCCATCGCGGAAAACACCGCTTCAATTCGGAGAAGGCTTTGTCGCGGTTGAGGTCGTTAGTGTGCTGCGACAGCACGGTCAAAATCAACTCGTCCAACGGTTCCGCCCGCTGCTGCCACTGCTTGTCGCCATACATTGCCAGCAGCCGTCGGTCCACTTCACGGATGGTCGTTTCATCCACGCACAACCTTTTCGTCGCTCCTTTCACGACGGCGCGCGGTGGGCGTCGCGCATCACCCAATTGGTGCCAGCAAGTTGCGGTAGCCCGAAAGTTGTTCGTAGGTGAAAGCGACGCGCAGCAGCGTCATTTCATCCAGCACTTTGCCGATAAACTGCACGCCGACGGGCAACCCGTCCAGAAAACCGCACGGGACGCTGATAGCGGGCAGCCCTGCCATGTTGGCGGGGATGGTGCAGATGTCGCTCATCTTCATCAGCAAGGGGTCATCTGTGCGTTCGCCCAACCGAAACGGTGGGACGGGCGATGTCGGCGTCAGCAGCACATCACACCGCTCAAACGCCCGCTCAAAATCGCGCCGAATGAGCGTGCGCACTCTTGCCGCTCGCAAGTAATAGGCTTCGTAGTAGCCCGCGCTCAAGGTGTAAGTGCCCAGCATGATGCGGTGTTTGACTTCATGCCCGAACCCTTCCTTGCGGGTGCGGCAATACATCGCCACGATGTCATCGGCGACAGGCGCACGGTAGCCGTATTGCACGCCGTCGTAGCGTGCCAAGTTGCTGGACGCTTCGGCGGGGGCAATGATGTAGTAAGCCGCCAAAGCGTATTCGGTCGTCGGCAAACTCACTTCCACTAACTCTGCGCCGGCTTGCGCCAACCGCTCAGCTGCCTGCTGCACTATCGCCGCCACTTGCAGGTCAATACCGTCACCGAAATATTCGCGGGGCAACCCGATACGCATCCCTTTAACATCGGCGACCAACGCCTGCGTGTAATCGGGGACGGGTTGCGGGATGGAAGTGCTGTCCATTGGGTCGTGCCCGGCGATGGCGTTCAGCAGCAAGGCGCAATCAGTGACATCCCGCGTCATCGGTCCGATTTGGTCTAGCGACGACGCGAAAGCGACAAGCCCGTAACGGCTCACGCGCCCGTAGGTCGGTTTCAGCCCGACGACACCACAAAAGGCGGCGGGCTGGCGGATAGAGCCCCCCGTGTCGCTGCCCAGCGCCGCCAAGCATTCGCCTGCCGCCACCGCTGCAGCGCTGCCACCGCTGCTACCGCCCGGCACGCGGCTCAAATCCCAAGGGTTGTGGGTCGGAAAGAACCCCGAAAACTCGGTGGACGACCCCATCGCAAACTCGTCCATGTTGGTCTTGCCGATGAAGACTGCGCCCGCCTCTTTCAACTTGGCGACGACCGTCGCGTCGTAAGGTGGGACGAAGTTATGCAGGATTTTAGACGCACAAGTCGTGCGAACGCCCTTCGTGCACATGTTATCCTTAATGGCGATGGGGATGCCCGTCAACGGCGTAATACCCTCGCCGCTGGCGAACCGTCGGTCGGCGTCTTCCGCCATCTTCAGCGCCAGTTCGTCGGTGACCGTCAGGAACGCCTGCACCTTGCCGTCCACTTGGCTGATGCGTTCCAAAACGGCTTTGGTCAACTCCGTCGCCGAAATTTCCCGCCGCTTTAGCAACTCATGGGCTTCGTGCACCGTTAACCGCCACAGTTCCATGCTGCATCCCCCTTCGTCACGCGAAGATCGTCTTGACACGGATTTTGAAGCCGGGGACGACCTCTTCGCCGCTGAGGACATCGTTGCCTTTCAGCGTCTTTCGTTCGCCGTTTTGTCGGATGACCGTCACCGTTTGAGTGTTGGGGTCAACGAGCCAAATCAACCGAACGCCCCAACTCAAATACTCTTGCACCTTCCCCTCATAGTCCCCTACTGTCTCGTGCGGTCCGAAAACTTCCACGACCAAATCCGGTGCCACCTGCAAAAAACCCTTGGGCAACTTTTGGGGCAATCGCTCTTTGCTGACGAAAGCGATATCAGGTGCGCGCATGTTGTTGTGGGGGCGAAAGCCTGTCTGAGCGTCAAACACCCGTCCCAACTTGTGCCGCCGAACATAATTGTTCAGGCGCGTCGCCAAATCCATGCTTACTGCGCCCTGCTCCGCTCCCGCAGGAGGCATAAAAATCACCTCACCGTCCACCAACTCCACCTTACCTTCGTGCTTGATTTTCAGCAGTTCTTCGTCTGTCCAAGTCCGCTTCGCTGCGACCGCCATGCAAGGTCACCTCACGCGAAGATCGTCTTGACACGGATTTTGAAGCCGGGGACGACCTCTTCGCCGCTGAGGACATCGTTGCCTTTCAGCGTCTTTCGTTCGCCGTTTTGTCGGATGACCGTCACCGTTTGAGTGTTGGGGTCAACGAGCCAAATCAACCGAACGCCCCAACTCAAATACTCTTGCACCTTCCCCTCATAGTCCCCTACTGTCTCGTGCGGTCCGAAAACTTCCACGACCAAATCCGGTGCCACCTGCAAAAAACCCTTGGGCAACTTTTGGGGCAATCGCTCTTTGCTGACGAAAGCGATATCAGGTGCGCGCATGTTGTTGTGGGGGCGAAAGCCTGTCTGAGCGTCAAACACCCGTCCCAACTTGTGCCGCCGAACATAATTGTTCAGGCGCGTCAGCAAGTCCGCACTGATACCCCCCTGCTCCAATCCCGCAGGAGGCATAAAAATCACCTCACCGTCCACCAGCTCCACCTTACCTTCGTGCTTGATTTTCAGCAGTTCTTCGTCTGTCCAAGTCCGCTTCGCTACGACCGCCATGCAAGGTCACCTCTGGCTGCGGGGTTGGAATCGGATGACGACGACATCGCCGTCCTGCACTTCATAATCCTTGCCCTTGATGTCTACCCAGCCGCGCTCTTTAGCGGCGTCCCACGAGCCCGCTTGCTTGAGCCGCTCAAAAGGGATGACTTCAGCGCGGATGAAACCTGCTTCCATGTCCGAATGAATTTTGCCCGCCGCCTTCACGATGGGCGTGCCTCTGGGCACGACCCACGCCGTCACTTCCTTACCGACGGGTGTGAAGAACACGACGACATCAAGCAATTCAAACGCCGCCCGCACAATTTGCTCCAATGCCTGCACTTCGTCGCCATAGAGTTGTGCCAGTTCCGCTGCGTCCGCTTCGTCCAGTTCTGTTAGTTCCGCTGCCAAACGAGCGTTGATGGGTAACGCTGTCAGTTCGCGCTCGTTCGCCCACGCTTTTAAGCGCTCAAAAATGGCGTGGCTCTCGGGTGTCTCGTCCACGTTGCCGATCAGCAGCATCGGCTTCAGCGTTAGCAGTTGGTAGGGCTTCAATCGTTCCCGCTCCTCTTTGCTCAGCGGCAAGGTGCGTAACGGTCGCCCTGCGTTCAAATGTGCCCACACCTTTTCCAGCAGCGCTGCTTCCCCTTTCGTTTCTGTGTCGCCGCTGCGGGCAATTTTGCTGATCCGCTGGTAGCGCCGCTCCACGACTTCCAAGTCCGCCATTATCAGTTCCAGTTCCACGATTTCCGCATCCCGCACGGGGTCAACAGTTGTCTCTACATGGATGATGGTCGGGTCAACGAAGCAACGGACGACATGGACGATGGCGTCTACGCTGCGGATGTGGCTAAGAAACTGGTTGCCCAACCCTTCGCCCTTGTGGGCATTACGGACGAGCCCTGCGATGTCCACGAATTTGAAGGTGGCGGGCACGACCCGCTCTTGCCCGACAATTTGCGCCAACGCGTAAAGGCGCCGGTCAGGAACAGCGACGACGGCTTCGTTGGGCTCAATCGTGCAAAACGGGTAGTTGCTGACCGCCGCGTGGGCGCGGGTAAGGGCGTTAAACAGCGTGGACTTGCCGACATTGGGCAGCCCAACGATACCGACTTCGTGCATCGCAGCGTGCACGCTCCTTGGTTGTTTCCGTTCACGGCAGTGGCAACACATCCAAGCGCGCCAACGCCCGTTGAGCGGCGTCGCGCACTTGCGGGTCGTTGTCTGCCGTCAGCGCCACCAATTTCTCACGGGCAACCGTCGCCCGCAACGCACCCAGCAACAGCGCCGCTTCCGCGCGCCGTCGCGGGTTGGCATCGTTTAAGGCGTTCATAAGCGCCGGCACCGCAAGCCCGCCGACCGCAAACAGCGCCGCTCGCGCCCGTAAGCGCGTCAAGGGTCGGTCGCTGCCCAGCAACTCTACGAGTTCCTGTAATGCCTTTGGGTCGCCAGCGCGCGCCAACGATTGCAACAGCGCGGTCCGTTGGTCTTCAGACAAGTTAGCGCTCAACCGTCTCGTCAGTTCGCTCATGCCCGCTTTATCGCCAGCGATGGCTAACGCACGCGCTACGAGATGACGCGTTTGCGGGTCGCTGGTGTGCTGCAACGCATCGCGCAAAATGCCCCGCCCTTGCGCACCGTAGCGGGTCAACCCGAACGCCGCGCAACTTGCCAAATCGGTGTCCTTTGACCGCAGCGCTTGCGCCAACAAGGGCAAGGCTTCTTTGACGCGGCGGTTGCTGAGCGTCGTCAGCGCCTGCGCCTGCACTTGCGGGTCAGTTTCCGTTTGCGCCAACCGCAGCAACTTTTTCAACGCCGCTGGTGTGCCGATAGCGTTGAGAGCATCAACGGCAGCCAACCGCTCCTCGCGATGAGGCGATTGCGTCAACGCCTCAATCGCAGGCAAGGCTTTATCCCTTTGCAACGCCAAACCCGACAGCGCGACGGCGCGTTCACGCCAATCGCCGCCTTTCAGCGCGGCGACCAACATCGCGATCACTTGCGGATGTGCGACGCCCGCGATGCCGCCCAACAGCGCCGCACGGCGTTCGGGGCGCGGTTCAGCGCGATAGAACCGCAAAACTGCCGTGATGCCCTTTGTCCCTTTCGCCGCCAGCGCGGCGGCAGCGGTGCGAACGACTTCCAAGTCGGCATCGTGCAGCGCCGCACAAAGTTGTTGAAAATCGCGTTCATCGTCGGAAGGCGCGAGGGCTAACGCCCCTTGTGCCCGCAACACAGCGTCGGGGCGCTTCAGCAATTTGCGCCCTTCTTCAGGGTGCAACGAACCCAGGCGCAGCAGCGCAATGCTGGCATAGTGCGCGATAGGCGGCGGCGCGTTCAGCGCTGCTTTCAGTTGCGCAAGGATTTGTCGCGATGGCGCTTGGGCGAAAATGCGGAACACGGCTTCGCGCACCTTGGGGTCGGGATGGTGTGCCAACGGCGCAAGGTGCGCTGCCTCTTGGGGGTCGGGCGGAAAGCGCGTCAGCAACAGCAATGCCCCCTCGCGCGTCGCGGCATCATCGCTCAAGGCGCACCGCACCAGTTCCCGTCGTGTTGCCGCTGACGGCGCCCGCAAACCTGCCACGATAGGTTGCCACACAGATGGGCGTTGTCCGATGCGCCGACACAAACGCCGCCAATGGGTCGGAGGCAATTGGCGCAACAACCGCACTAAACGGTCGCGCTGAACGGGGTGCAGATGCTCTGTGGTCCTTCGCTCATAAGCGTCCATCAGACGCTCCCAAGTCGTTGCATCAGCGACCTGCGGCAGCACTTCCGTCGCCCAGTAGGCTTCTGCTGCCGAACGCTTTAAGGCGCGCAAGGCTAACCGCCGGACGGTCGCAATGGGTGCTTGCACCATCGGCAGCAACGCCAACGCTTGCAACCGCACGGTCGCGTTCGGGTCATGCTCCGCCAAAGCGACCAAACGGTCGGTCAACTGTCGGCGCTGTTCGTGCGGGAGCGCCATCGTCGGCAAAGCGTCTTGTAACCGACGCAACGCTGCCCGCCGCTGGGTGGCGTCAGGGCTGGCGAGTTCCCGTAACGCCGCGTCAACGGGTGACGCAGGCAACCAACGCAGCAGCGCCAAAACGCCAAGACCGCAGAACGGCAGCGCTGCAAGCCATAGCCGATACCGCCGCATGGCAATTACCACCCAGCAAAGATTGTGCCATTGCCCTGCGAAGCATCGCGCCGATAGGCAACAGCGGGGCGCCGATGACAAAATGGGTAGGTGGAGGTGGCGTTTATGGACGCTTGGTCAGAGCAGTTTTCGGAAACCGACGCCGACGAACTGTGGCAGGCGTTCGTGCAACGCGTTGAGTGTGAGGGTTGGCACGAGATCCAGACGGTCTGGAGCGTTACTGAGGTCAACAACTATGTGCGGCAGTTGTTAAACGAGGACAGCCTCTTACAGCGGATTTGGGTGCAGGGCGAAATCTCGCGCTGGCAAGTGTGGCAAAGCGGACATGTTTACTTTACCTTGCGTGACGAGCACAGCCAGATTTCGGGGGTGATGTGGCGGGAGCGGGTAAAAACGCTCAAAAAAATGCCGCGCGAGGGCGAACGCGTGAAAGTGTTGGGGAGCGTGCGGGTATCTCGCCGGGGCGGTGAGTTGCAGATTGAAGCGACGACGGTCCTCTGTGAAGTCAGTAAAGGCTTTTGGTGGCAACGGTTTGAAGAGACGCGATGCAAATTACAAGCCGAGGGACTGTTTGACCCACAGCGCAAGCGCGCATTGCCGTCTTTCCCCGAACGCATCGGCATCGTTACTTCCCTTGACGCCGCTGCTTTGCGGGACATGGTGCGTATCGCCCGCGAGCGTCACGCTGGCGTGGAAATCGTTGTCTTTGCAGCCTTTGTGCAAGGCGCTGAAGCGCCGGCGTCGCTGGTGCGCGCTATCCGATTGGCAAACTCCCCAGCGGTGGCGCAAGCCGTCGGCAAACTGGATGTGCTCATTGTCGGGCGCGGCGGCGGTTCTATTGAAGACCTTTGGGCGTTCAATGAGGAAACGGTCGTCCGGGCGGTTGCCGAGTCACGCATCCCGACAGTGAGTGCTGTCGGACACGAAGTGGATGTCGTCCTGACGGATTTCGCCGCCGATTGGCGTGCCCCGACACCGACAGCGGCTGTCCAACGGGTCGTGCCAGACCGCCAGGAGTTGTTCAACCGTTTGCGCCAGTTGGACTCCCGTTTGCAACAAGCGGTGCGGCATCGGCTGCGTCAACTGCGCGAACGGTTGTTGCAGTTCAGTGAACGGCGCTGTTTCGCTGACCCGCTCAGTTTATGCGGCGGTTTTTGGCAAAGGTTGGACGATGCAAGTATGCGATTGGACGCTCACGCCTATCAACGCATCGCTGTTCAGCGGCGACGCTGGATGGAACTGGCACATCGGCTCGTGTGTTGCAGCCCACACGCCCAATTGGGGCAGTGGCGGGAACGGTTGGCACGCTATACCGAACGGCTGCAGGCGGCGGTCGCTGCCGCCATAGAACGACGCCACCGCACCCTAGCAGCATTGGCAGGCAAGTTAGAGGCGCTGAGCCCTTACGCCGTCCTACAGCGGGGCTATGCGTTGGTGCGTGACCCGCAAACGAAGCGGGTGCTGACCCGTGCGGCGCATCTCACCGTCGCGCACAACGCCGAAGTCGTCATGGCAGATGGAACCTTACGCATCACGGTCAACGAGGTGGTGAAGCGCGATGGCTCATCTACCCTTTGAACCGTCGCCTGAAGAGGCACCGATGAGTTTTGAAGAGGCGATGGAGCGGTTGGAAGAAATCGTGCGGTTGCTGGAATCGGGCGAACTCCCGTTGGATGAAACGGTGCGTCTCTACGAAGAGGGGCAGCGGCTACGGCAATTCTGCGAGCGGAAACTGAACGCCGCCGAAAAACGCATCAAAGTTGTAACAGCGGGCGACGACGGCGCTGCGCGTGTGGACGAAATTGACCCCGATGCGCTGTAGCCTTCTCTGCGACAGGTGACCTAACGATGAACGCCACTGAAGCGATGGCGATATTGCAAGAGCGCTGGACGCTGTGTCTCCGGAAAGTGGACGCAGCGTTGGACGCGTGGCTGCCAAAGGAGACCGAGTTGCCGTCAACGCTGCACCGCGCGATGCGTTACAGCGTGCTGGCGGGTGGTAAGCGGTTGCGCCCGTTTTTGGTGTTGGAAAGTTGCCGCATCGTCGGTGGCGACGAAGACAAGGCGCTGCCCGCCGCCTGCGCCGTTGAGGTCTTGCACACTTACTCGCTCGTCCATGACGATTTGCCCTGCATGGACGACGACGATTTTCGGCGAGGCAAACCGACTTGTCATAAAGTGTTCGGCGAAGGCATGGCGGTGTTGTGCGGCGACGCGCTGTTAACGCTGGCGTTTGAATGGTTGGCGACGAAGTTGCCCGAACGCGGCGTGGACGCAGCGACAGTGGTGAAGTGCATCGCCACTTTGGCGGAAGCGGCTGGGTCGCGCTGGCTTGTCGGAGGGCAAGCGATGGACATTATGGAGCAAGCAGTTGGCTACGCCGACCGGTCGCCTGAAAAGGTGCGGCTCATCCACGAACGCAAAACAGCGGCGTTGATACGCGCCTGCTGTGTCATCGGTGGGTTGATCGGTGGCGCGACAGCAAGGCAACTGACAGCGCTGCACGAATTCGGTTACTGGTTCGGTCTGGCGTTCCAGATCACTGACGATATTTTGGATGTGACGGGTGATCCAGCGAAGTTAGGCAAGAGCGTCGGCAAAGATGAGCGACAAAAGAAACTGACTTACCCGACGGTGTTCGGATTGGAGCGATCGCGCCGGTTGGCGGAAGACGCTGTTGCCCAGGCTATCAAGGCACTACGCGCTCTTGACGAACGCGCCGACCTCTTGGAGGCACTGGCGCAGTTTCTGTTGGAGCGGCAAATGTGAGGGCGCGCTCAAAAAACATGACATGGAGGTGGTCGCGATGGTGAAAGCAACTTTTCTGGGTCACGCGTGCGTTCTGGTCAGCGACGGCACACACAGCATCGTGATTGACCCGTTTTTGACGGGCAACCCGAAAGCGGCGGCGAAACCCGAAGACCTGACGGTGTCCGCCGTGATCGTCACGCACGGGCACGGCGACCACTTGGGCGATGCGGTCGCCATCGCCAACCGCAACAATTGCCCTATCATCGGCGTCTTTGAATTGGTGACTTATTGTCAGCGCAAAGGTGCAAAACAGGTGCATCCGATGCACATCGGCGGCAGTCACGCGTTTCCGTTTGGGCGCGTGAAGTTCGTGCCTGCATGGCACGGCTCGGCGTTCGTGGAAGACGATGGCACCATCGTTTACACGGGAACACCCGCTGGCGTGTTGTTGTTCGTAGGTGGCAAGACTATTTACCACGCCGGTGACACGGGTTTGTTCGGCGACATGAGGCTCATCGGTGACCGTCACCCGATTGACTTGGCGTTTTTGCCCATCGGGGACAACTTTACGATGGGCGTGGACGACGCAACAGAAGCGACGAAGTTGCTGCGCCCCAAAATCGTGGTGCCTATCCACTACGGCACCTTCCCTGTCATTGAAGTGAACCCTGACGAGTTTGCCCGGAAAGTGCAAGCGGAGTGCCCGCAAACGACGGTGCGCGTTTTGCAGCCGGGCGAATCGGTGGAAATTTGAGGGGGGAAAGTGCGGCGCGGCAAAAAATCTTCGGCGAGGTAAAAGCGAAAGCGCACCGCTGAGACGGTGCGCTTTCGCCGTTGAAGGGCTACTTCTTCTTGCTGGTCTTCTTGCCGCCAGCGGCTTTCTTGCCGCCGGTCGCCTTCTTCTGCGCCATCCCTGGCACCCCCTTCGTTGAAGAGTTTCATTGCTCGCCGTCGGGCAACCCCCAAACCCGTCGGCGAGAGGATGGCATCACCGCTATCACTTATAACACACGATGCACTGAAAATCAACCCTTCGGGTCAGATCAACGCACCCGACAGGAAAAGATCGGCGGGAAGTGAAAGTAAGTGATGGACGCGTCAGCGTTGCCGAGAAAACTTTTCGCCATGGCGATGGCTTCGCGCAACGACGGTGCTGTCTCCACACCCAACCGTTCTGCGACATGTTTGGTGGCACCGACGAAAATCACTTTGCCCGCATACATCGCTCCCAAACTGCCCCAATACCACATGTAGAAGGGATGGACGCCGTGATACGCGTAGTCGCGGCGATAAGCCTGAATGTAACGCTCATCGGTCGCAAAGGCTGTTTCAAACCGCTGTTCCATCTCTTTGGGGTCGCGCGTTTGTGGCAACACATAGCGCCAAAAATCCACATAACTGGGATGGTGCTGTTCGTGAAAGCGTTCGTAGAGCGGGTGTGTGAAGATGAGGACACCGCCTTGCCGCAAAAGCGGTTTGCCGATGGACATCAGGTGGAAGGTGTAGCCCAGCGTCAAACAGAAAACCAAAATCGGGTTCATGACGCTGTTGACATTGTAGGGGCAAAGGTAAGGCACGCCGCAGATCACGATGTCGGTCTGCCCGTTGACTTCCACCTCTTGCTGCTCGGCTAAGCGTTGCAAAGTGCGTTCGTGCACGCTTTCCACTTCACCTGCGTAAATGCCGATGACGCCGTAGGGCGCCCGCACCCCCTGCCAAACGCGCCAATTGAGCTCAAAGGGCGCCCAACGACACACCGTGCGGACGACGCTGAACCAAGTTTTGTCCCACACCGTCCACTCGCTCTCACGCTTTTGTAAAAAGGCAAAGAGGGGAGGGAAAGTGTCGGTGTTTAGGACGGTCTCAATCTGGAAGTGGCGGATGTGCCGCTCAATCAACCGCCCTTGCCGCTGCAAAACGCCGTGAAAAGGTGAACGGGGCGGGTCCATGTAAAATGAGGTCAGCAACATGGGGGCGTTGTGGTGGTGGCGCAGCGTGGCGTAGTTGGTCAACCCCGTCACCAACGATTTGTGCCCGCCGTCCATCGGTGACAGGTTGATGTTGACATAGATGACCAAGTCGCTCTCGGCGACGCGTCGGTTGAGCCATACTTCTTCACCTACCTCCGTCTTACCCATAAACACGAGGTTACGGGTGTCTTCGGCGTCATGGCAGTAAAGCCGCAGCGGGTAAAAAGCTTTCAACACGCGGTCGCCGACCTGATGGCGCAATTCGTCTGTCGTCATCTTGCGGTGCAAGCCGATGGCGGCGATGAGGTGCACATCGTCCACGCCCTTCTCGGCACACTTTTGCAAGAGGCGCTCAATGATGCGTTGACGAATGTCGGGCGCTTGCATCGGGGGTAAGGGCAAACTCAGGTCATCAAAGGCGATCGTTACCCGCATGCCGCGCCGCAGTTGCGCTGATAAAGGGTCGGCGTTAATGGGGTTTTCTAACGCCCGCTCAATAGCGGCGTCCACATCGGCGATGGGTTCAAGGGGCGGAGGCGGGTAAATGACCCGAGTCCCGACAGGCAAACTTTCCCACAAGAACCCTTCACCGTAATGCAGCAAAAACTTTTGCCGTTCGCTTTCCACGACGGTGACCAACGCTGCCCGCTCCGTCACGGTCACCACAACCAAGTCACCACCCTTGCACCTGACGCAGACTTCACGCATTACTTTAGGACGCGCTACCGCGCCAAATTGTAGCGTGCGACGATCGCCGTGAGATGCCAAATGTCCAAAAAAACCGTTTGCCAGTAGGGAGCGAGGTGGCGTTAAATGCGGCGGTTCATTGCCGGCTTTGTCCGCGCCGTGACCTATCACGACGACGCGGTGCAGGAGTTGGAGGTCGGGACGGAAGACGGCGAAGTCGCCCGCGCCGTCGCCTACCCGGAGTTGACGGGTGAGGTGCGACAGGGCGACGCAGTCCTGCTCAATGTCATCGCAGTGGAGTTAGGCTTGGGCACCGGCGGCTATCACTTTGTCGTCGCCAACCTGACCCGTCCCAATTGCGAGGCGCGCCAGTCGGGGCACATCGTCAAACTCCGCTACACGCCGCTGCAAGTCAATGTCACTTGCGCCGAGGAGCAGGGCAACCCACTGCGGGACGCGCTGTTGCGCACCGACGCGTTGGACGGGTTACCCGTCATCCTTTGTCCCTTGCACAGTTTCCTCGCTCCGGCTGCCGCTGGCATCAAAGTTGTCAAACCCGACGCCAAAGTCGCTTACATCATGACCGACAGCGCTGCGTTGCCCTTGCCTTTCAGTCGGTTGGTGCGCCGGCTGAAAACCGCTGGCTTGCTGGATGTCACCATCACTTGCGGGCAAGCCTTCGGCGGCGATGTAGAGTGCGTCAACGCCTACACGGCGCTGCTGTGCGCCAAAGCGTTGGAAGCCGACGCCGCCATCGTCGCATCAGGACCAGGGCATTTAGGCACTGCGACGCCCTTAGGTTTTTCGGGCGTGGAGATGGGTTGGTTGATTGACGCCGTGAACGATTTGCATGGGCGCGCGGTCGTCGCACCCCGCCTCAGTTTCGCCGATCCCCGCCCCCGTCACCGGGGCATCAGCCACCACACTGTCACCGTGCTAACCCGGCTGACCCACACGCGGGCGACGGTCGTGTTCCCGCTGCTGTCCGACGCAAAACAAACCGTCACTTTGCGGAGCCAACTGGCAGCGTCAGGCATCGCCGACTGTCACGAGGTCGTTTGGTGGGCGGGTGACGCGGCAATCGCGTTGCTGCGTCAGCACGAGGTGCCGTTGGAGAGCATGGGACGGCAATTTGACGATGACCCCGCGCTCTTTTTGGCGCCTGCTGCCGCTGCATGTTGGGCGATGGAGAAGGCACGGACAAGTTAAGGCGCTCTAACGAAACGCTATCGGTGGGCTAAACTTTTGCGGCGGAGGTGAGTGAGCAATGGCAATTCAGTGGGAGACGAAATGGGAAAACGCCTTGCGCCGGGCGAAACAGGAAGGTAAACTCGTTTTCGCCGATTTTTCCGCCGCGCCCCGCTGAGGCGGGTGTGTGCGGCTGGATGCCGCTGTCTACCCTGACCCTGAAGTGGCGCACGCTATCACACAAACCTTTGTCCCTGTCAAACTCAACATCCTTGAGGACGCCGACGCTCAACAAGTGGCGCAACAATATCATGTCCGTTGGACACCCACGCTGTTGGTCGCTGACGGTGACGGCGTAGAGCAGTTGCGTTTTGAGGGCTTCATCGGCAAAGAGCGACTGTTGGGCAAGTTGGTGCTGGTGCAAGGGTTTGCAGCGTTCCATCGCAGCGACTTTGCAAGCGCCGCTCAGCGGTTTGAAGAGGCAGCGCAACGCTACCCCAGCGTCGCCGCGGAAGCCTTGTTCTGGCTCGGCGTCGCCCGCTACAAAGGCGGTGACCTTGAAGGGCTCAAGGCAGCGTGGACGCAGGTGTGGAACAACTATCCCGACACCGAATGGGCAGAGCGCGTGTCGTTCCTGTTTACGAGTTGATGGGCGTGTCGCGCGGCGCCGTTGTCTTTCGGCTTTGCGCTTCACCCTGCAATCTCTTTGCGCCCGAACAGCCAACACGCCAACAGTAACGCCCCCACGATGTAAGCGGTGACATACAGCAAGTCCCCGACGGTCGGCGCCGGCATTTCCACGCCGGGCGGTCCGCTGAGGCGGGGCACGAGATCCAGCACTTCGCTGCGCACGACCATCCAGCGCGCCAAGCGCCCCGTCGGCATCAGGTAGCCTGCAATTTGTGAAAGCGTCAGCAGACGAGGTAAATTCGCCAGTGTCCCGATGTTGCGCATCGCTGTCTCCGACCAACCGATGCCCATGAAGACGAGCGACAACAGTGCCACAAAAATCCAAGGCAAATGCACCGACAGCAGCAGGTTGAGGCTGGTGAACAGCAGCGGGTAAAGCAACCCGATCGCGCCTGCCTTCCAAACGCCCCAATGCCATTGTCCCAAACGGTTCCACGCACCCCATTCAATCACCGCCAGCCAAATCAATTGGTTGAGGGTGAGCACGAACGCAAACCCCAGCCATTTGCCGACGACGATTTGCCATCGTCGGATAGGTTTGGTGACGACGAGCGTCAGCGTCCCGCGCTCCAACTCCGTCGCAATCGCGCCGCACGCCAGCGCCGTCGCCATGACGGCGCTGAAAAAGCGGGTGATGACCAAGCCGAAGTGAACGACGAGGCTCGCTTGTACCTCCGCCGGTAGGAATTCGCCATGTCGGCGCACATTCGCGAACACATATGCCAGCAACGCCATCATGCCCGCACCCAACAGTAACCCACCGATGAACGCCCACCGTCGTGTCGCTTCCTTGACCGTCAGACAGGCGATGGCGAAGACAGGCACGACCCATCGCTGCCACGGCGAAGCCGTTGGTGCCGCGAGAACGCTGAGGCGCTCAGCGCCGCTCATCGGTGACCACCTGCACGAACAAATCTTCCAGCGATAAGCGTTTCGGCACAACGCTAAGCAACCGCGCACCTGCATTGACCAGCGCCACGACCAAATCGGGCACCGCATTTTCGTCGCGCGTTCGCACGGACAACACATCACCGTTGACCGCGACGATTTCCCCGAACGCCGCTGCGATGCGTTGCCATTGCGGCGACGGGTTTTGGACGCGGATGTCCAACTGCGTCGGCACTTGCAGCAATTCCCTCAACTGTCCTTGAAAGAGGAGCCGTCCTCTGTTGATGATGGCGACGGTGTCACAAGTCATCTCCACTTCGCTGAGCAGGTGGGAATTGAGGAACACGGTGACGCCTTGTGCCTTCAACTGCACGATGAGGTCGCGCACCGCCCGTCGCCCCAGCGGGTCTAAGGCGGAAGTCGGCTCGTCCAAGATGACGAGGCGCGGTTCGTTGAGCAACGCTTGGGCAAGCCCCAACCGCTGCAGCATGCCCCGCGAAAACTCACGGAGTTTGGAACGCCGTCGTTGCTGTAACCCAACGAATTCCAACACAGCGTCAACGCGCTGGCGCCGCAAACGCGCCGGTAAACCGTGCAGGCGGGCGTGGAAATCCAAAAACTCTTCGGCAGTCAAGAAGTCGTGGAACTGAAACTTTTCGGGTAGGTAGCCGACGAGGCGACGGATTTCCGGGTCTCCGACGGGGTGCCCGAAGAGGAACGCTGTCCCGCGCGTCGGGCGCATGTTGCCCAAGAGCAACTGCAGCGTCGTCGTCTTGCCCGCCCCGTTCGGACCGAGAAACCCGAACACATCCCCGACGGGCACGCGCAAGTTCAACCCGCTCACCGCCGTCACCGCTTTGCCCGTCAGCGTCCGAAACACTTTGGTCAAGTCCCGCGTTTCAATCGCCCACATGCATGCGTAGTTCCTTCCGCGCCTAACTCTGCAGTGCACGCACTATTGACGGCGCAGCAAGGTCAAATAGAAGGCATGAACGCCTTTTGCAATACAAGGGTTAACGCGATCTGGGAAACAAGGAGCGAAGCCGCGACCCTCGGCTCCTTGGACACGGTAAAAGGCGTATACCCGACAGCCATTCCACAAGATAGCGTCCCTGACCGTCCCCGTCAACCCTCAGCGCGCAAAGGTTTGAAAAAAAGTTGCGCTCAACGGCGAAAGCGTGACGAAGGCAAATCGGCTATCGCAATCGCGTTCGCTGGCACCTCTCACTTTTCTGGCAACGCAAAAGTCACATTCGCCAATTGGAGCGGCATACAAATGTCGTCGCCCCTTACGGTCGCCTTCCTGAAGGCTTTGAGCCCGGTGCAGAACTGTTACCTTTCAACCTCACGGCAATGTCCGAGGGATGTTTGGCGCGGTTGCAGTGTCTGGACGGCGCTGTTCTTTTTGAGCGTTGCCCTTCTCGCCGCAGGATTGCGCGGAGGGTTGCGGTCATGCATTTTGTAGCCTTCAGGCGAAGGCGAAACGGTTACGCGGGCATGCTTGGCAAGGCAAAGTCGCTTTCACCTCTTGGCGCCAGTTAACTCAACGAGATGGAGACCGACGACACCTGCGATGATGAGTGCGATGAAGAGCAAGCGCAACCAGTCGCGCGGTTCGTTGAAGTAAAGAATGCCCACGGTGGCGACACCGGCTGCACCGATGCCCGTCCAGACGGCGTAAGCCGTGCCGATGGGGATATGCCGTGCCGCCAGCGACAAAAAGAACAAACTCAACAGTCCTGCCACGATGACCACTGCGGCGGGCATCGGGCGCGTGAAGCCGTTGGAGAGTTTCAACGCTACAGCCCAGACGATCTCCAGCATGCCCGCGAGCAGCAAGTAGACCCATTCCATTACGCGACCACCCTTGTGAGGTTCGCTTGTGGGTAAAGGTTGCACCGCTTAAGTTTCCGTCGGCAGTGACAACGCTTTGCCGCCTTGCTTCGCTGAGCGCTCGGCGTATTCCATGACCGCAATGACGCGCCGCGCCTGTTCGGGCTTGACGACCAACTCTTCGCCGCGCAGTAAGTGGTTGGCGACATTGCGGTAAAACTCCTGCCAAGTGCTCTGCCGATAAGGCACGGTCGTCTCGGCGCGATAGCCGTTGACGAAAAAAGTGACGCGGAAATGGTTTTGCTCGCTGACGACGGCACCGTCCGTGCCCAAGATGAACCAGCGGGGTTTAGTCGCCGCCGCAATCGTGGAGAATTGCACATCCGCCATCGCCCCGTTAGCGAACCGAATGACGGCTTGCACATGGTCTTCGTTGGTGACTTCGTGCCACTTGAGTTTGTGGAAGAAGCCGACGACGCTCTGGATTTTGTGTGGGATGAGTTGCAGCAGCCACCAAAGGTAATGGGCACCCCAGTCGTAAAACAGACCGCCTGAGATGGCTTTATCTGACCGCCACCATGCGCTCGGCTTGTGATAGCCGCCGCCAAACATCTCCACATGGAACACCTCACCGATGAACCCGCTTTGCACGATGTCGCGGAGCACCATGAAATCGCCGTCCCAATGGCGGTTGTGGTAAACCGTCAGCATCACACCCTTTTGCTTTGCCGTCTCAATCATCGCCGTCGCTTCCTTGACCGTTAGGCACATCGGCTTTTCCACGATGACATGCTTGCCAGCCCTCAGGCACTTCAGCGCCAGCGGCGCATGGGTGTTGTGCGGTGTGACGATGACAGCAAGGTCAAAATCTTCCCGCGCTAGCAAATCGTCCACGCTTTGGTAGGTGCGGGCATGGGGAAAATCCGCCTTGGCTACTTCCAACCGCTGCGGGTCAAGATCGCAGAATGCGACGACTTTCATGACGCCCGTTTGCTCCATCTGCATCGCGTGATGCTTGCCCATGTTGAACGCGCCGCCGTAACCGATGACGGCGCAGCGAATTTCCGATAGCCCCTTCGCCATCGCTCATCCTCCTTTTTCCGCTCAGTCACTTGCAAGACGGCTGTCGCCCCCGAGCAACTTGATATTGATGGGCGCGTTAGCGTGCAGCACCCACAGTTATTGAGCGGCGCAGTCGCTTGCGCCAGCAGGCAAACATGATGGCACAATACTGACGGTGAAGGACGATGGGGCGTATCGTGCTGCGGTGTGAGCCGCTCACCGAAGACGCTTTCGCACCCTTCGGTGCTGTCGTCCACGATTTCGCCACGGTGACGCCGCGACTGCGGGTCGGCACTGTCGTCCGCAACCGGATGCGCGCATATCGCACGGCGCAGGTTGAGTGGGTCAGTGCACACCGCGACGGCGAGCAAATCGTTGTGCCCCGTGAACCCGTTCCCACCGTGTTCATCGTGGCACCACCGTCCGAGCGGCTGACCCACACGCAGTTTCGGGCATTTTTGAGCGATGGAACAGCCGGCGTTTGCTTGGCGCCGGAGGTTTGGCATGCCTTGCCCATTCCCGTTGACCGCGACCACGCCCTTTACGACAACGCACAAGGAAGCGACTGGCATGAGCACACCGTTGAGGTGCACCTGCCGACAGAACTCGGTGTTGTGCTGTGCGTTGATTGGGGATGACGAGCACATTGAGCGGTGCTCTCCCGCGTTTTGTAGGGTGTCTCGGTCGGTCGCCTAACCTTTACATTCGCAACAAACTTGTTGCGCCATCGCCTTTTTAAGCGATCGTGCTCAAATTAGAGAGAGCCTCAAGGTGCCCTTCCATCTTCCGTCGCCTTACGAGGAGATGAGAGGGACAGGGATGGAGGGGGGAGATGTGAAAGGAAGGAGACTGTTGGGAGAGACAAGGAGGCAAATGGTTACCCTTCGTGTAGTGAAGTTACGCTCAAAGGGGATACCTCAAGTGTCAAAGTAACCAAGCGGAAAGGGGGTCTGTGTCGCGGACTTAATGAGTGGGGCAAAGTTGAAGCAAGGAATTCCGTTCAACAAGGCAGCAATTTCTTCTGCGGGTGACCACAGACACTGAACGCTGCAGCTAACTTTGCCCGATGGGGTGAGACAATGTGTCTATGACTTTTCGGATCGTTTTCGGCGACGCTCAAAACATGGCGGAAGTGCCTGACGGAACAGTGCATCTGGTCGTCACCAGCCCACCCTACTTCAATGCACCTTTTGACTATCCCGATTTGTTTCCTTCCTACGACGCCTATTGTGCGACGATGCATGCAGTGGCGCGGGAGATTTGGCGGGTGCTGGCGGATGGACGAACCGTCTGCGTCGTTTGCGACGATGTCCTCGTCAACGGCGAACGCTACCCTATCGTCTCCGATTTGACCAAAATCTTCGTGGAGATTGGCTTCCGTTACCGCGACCGCCTCGTTTGGCTCAAGCCCGAAGGCTATATCCGCATCAGCCGCCGCAGCGGTGTCCTTTTGCAACATCCCTACCCGCTTTACTTCTACCCCGACAATGTGCAAGAGAGCGTGCTGATTTTTCAAAAAGGGCGATTTGACTATCGCAGCGTGTCCGATGAAGTGCGGGAAGCGTCGCGGCTTGACCTGAACGAGTATCAGAAGCGCAAGTGGTATCTGAATGTCTGGCACATCACGAATGTCTTGCCGCTTAAGGGACGACTGGAAGAAGGCATTGCAGCGTTCCCCGAAGAATTAGCCCGTCGGCTCATCTTGTTGTTTTCGCACAAAGGAGAGACGGTTCTTGATCCCTTTTTGGGAAGCGGGACGACAATGAAGGTAGCGCGCTTGCTTGGACGATCTTGTATCGGCTATGAACTGGACTTGGAACTTTTGCCCATCATCCGTCAAAAGGTCGGCATGGACAATGCATCGCTTTTGGACGACGCACGATTTGAAGTCATCATCCGCGACGATGCACGCCACTTGCGCACATGGCTTTCCGAACAAGTCAAACAGAGGAGGTCGGCAGCGCGCGATGCCCAGGGTCATTCAAAAAGGCTTAAGCGATGATGAACTTGTCCAATTCCTTCAACGCCTCCAGTCTATTGGACAGGACTTTTGGCAAAGGAACTGGCGTGAAAGCATGGCTTTGCCCGAAGACCTACCACTTCATGACCATGAAGCAATCACTCGTTTTTTGCTCCTTCGGACTTTGCTAAACCAGCAAGGCGACACAAACAAAGTGCGGGAATTGGTGCGCGCCCTGTTCGCTGCTTTTAAGCGACAACTACTTGACGAACCATTGAAGGTCGTAAGCCAGTTCTACGAAGTGTTGGCAGTCTTTTACCGGGTTGGTGGCGAGAAAGGAGCAAAGATTTATCGCGTCGGAGCGTTAGGTGGCATTAAACCGTTATCGCTGTTCTTGTATCGCTTTGCGGCTTTCGCTTTTTTCATCAGTGGACTTGACCGCCTCCTTTACGAAATCGTGGAGGACAAGTTGCAGCAAGGTGTGCATAACCTTTGGGCTTTCTTTCGGGACGATCCGATTTTGAATGGCGGTTGGGTCGGCAATGACCCAAAAGCCGTTCGTATGCTGACAAATTGGTTAATCTGGCTGTTTGGAGCGATCTGGCGGAAAGTTGATGTGAACTTGGAAGACACTCTAATGGTCGTTGACGGGCATGTCGACAAAGTCTTTTGCCGAGCAGGAGCAGTGAAGACGGTCGTCTACGAACCGCAACGCCCTTTCATCATCGTAGCAAAGGACATTCGGAGCGGTATTGAGACGCTTGTCAAAGGCGCGCCGCAAGCCATTCCCATGTTCGTTGATGAGGGTGCATTTACCATCGCAATGAACTGGTGCTTTGAAACGCAACCAAACTGTGCTGAATGCCCAATACGAACAGCGTGCTTGGCAGGACGCGGAAGCGATGAGCACTTAAGATGGTCAGCCTACCGGCAAAACTTGCCTTGACTTTCTTTAAACTTATTGCGCCATCGCCTTTTTAAGCGATCGTGCTCAAATTAGAGAGAGCCTCAAGGTGCCCTTCCATCTTCCGTCGCCTTACGAGGAGATGAGAGGGACAGGGATGGAGGGGGGAGATGTGAAAGGAAGGAGACTGTTGGGAGAGACAAGGAGGCAAATGGTTACCCTACTATCACGCGGGAAGTTTAACGGTGACCCGATGACAATGCGTAGGACGATGCTGTTGGGATGCGTCGTAGCCCTCGGCTCAACGGGGTTCGGACAAGGGGCAAATATCGTGCATTACCCCAAGCCTGATGGGGTCGTGTTCGCGTTACCGCATGTCAGCGTCATCCTGAAGGCGCTAACGCCGAGCCAGCGCAAAAGACTGCGCTTGGTCGTGGACGACCGAGCGGTGCCCAATGACGCCGTTGCGGGGTGTCGCATTTGCGCGGGTGATAAACCGGCGGTCATCGCAGCGAAAGCGCGATGGACTGTCACCGATGGCGTGCATCGGTTGCAAGCCAGTTTCGGCGATAGCGCTGTCGCGTTCCGCTACACGCTGGACAGCAGTGTCCCATCGCTCAGCGGTTTATCGGGCACGATTGCGCTCCCCGACGCCCACGCAGCGGTAGCACAAAGCGTGCGAGTCGGTGTGTCCCGGTTCAGCCGTTCACCGCGCCATCGCGTGTGGTTATCGCTAACGGGCGGGCGATGGCTGCCGGTGGAGTTGGCAATTGAACGCACGCTCAACAGGGATGGGGCTTTCGCGTGGAAGGTGGCGTTCATCCGTTCGCAGCGCTGGGGCGTTAGCGTCGGGCAACGGGACGGTGATGCGTTCATCGCACTGGGTTACCGCTCCCAACCCAACGACTGGAATGTGACCGTCGGTGGGGGCGAAGGCACTTTGCCGCCGGTGTGGGTAGGCGTCTCCTACAGTTTGAGCCACTTGACTCGGCGGTGGCGCTTCAGCGAGCGGTGGCGCGATGTGATCGCCGTGCTGGATTTAGTGCGAGTGCAGGCGGAAGTGGACAATCGGGGGCGGTTAAACCTTGGCGCGTGGCTTTGTCACCCTTATGGCTGGCGTATCGGCGTCCATCGCGTGAGTGCCGGCATCGGACGCAGCGGCTGGGTCGGGCAAGTTTCTTTTAGCCGCGCGTGGCGGTGACGGTCAACCTTTCAAAGCGATGCCGCGTTGGGTCAGGGCATGGTGGATGGCGTAGTTGAGGTCGCTTTGCACTTGCCGGGCACCGTCTAGCGGGTCGTCTGTCCAGACAAGCAACTCAAAGGCGAGCGTGTCACCGACCTTCGTCAACCAAACCTGCGGCGACGGGTCGTTAAGCACTTGCGGATGTTCCCGTGCTGCCTGCAGGAGTGCTGCCTCCACTTGTTTGGGGTCGTCTACGGTTGCGGTGCTGACAGTCAGGTGGACGCGTGTCCTTTTGCCGATGGCGGTCCAGTTGATGACGGGTGAGCCGATGAACTGCGTGTTGGGGATGGCGATGACGGCGCCGCGCGGGGTTTCCAATAAGGTGGCACGGGCACCGATGTGCAAAACGCGTCCCATTTCACCGCTGACGCTGATGACATCGCCGACCCGCATCGTCCGTTCCACCATCAGCAGCAACCCGCAGACAAAGTTGTTGACGACCGTTTGGAGCCCAAAGCCGATACCGACGCCGATAGCGCCGGCGAAAATGTTGAAGGAAGTCAACCGAAAGCCGATCAGGTCGGCGACAATGACAACCCCAATGACCCACAGCGCAACCTTGACCCAACGCGCCAGTAACGCAGCGGCGTAGTCACTGATGTCTTCCCGTCCCTGAAAGTAGCGCCGTGCCATACGGGCGCCGGCGTTGGCGACCCACGCGACGACAGCGAAGGCAACGATGGCTTGCACAAGTTTCGCTACAGAAATGCTGACGCCGGCGACGGTCAAAAGAGGTGTATGAGCCCAACGCCATAGCGCCTGCAACGCGTCCATGAGCCATGCCCCCGCTGCACTCGGACCGTGCCGTTATACCGAGCAGACCTCAAAGGCGTGACGAATGGCAGCAAACACATCGCCTTTGGGGATGAATTCCTGCCCGACATAGCCCGTGTAGCCCAGCGACGCAATCGCCTTCATGATGCCCCGGTAGTTGAGTTCCTGCTCGTCATCCAGATCGCGCCGACCGGGGTTGCCTGCGGTGTGGAAGTGGGCAATCCACTGGAAGTTGTCGCGGATGGTGCGGATGACATCGCCTTCCATGATTTGCATGTGGTAGATGTCGTAGAGCACCCGCACGCGGGGCGAATTGACCCGCTTGCACACTTCCACCGCCCACCAAGTGCGGTCGGCGTGATAGTCCTTGTGGTCCACTTTGCTGTTGAGGACCTCCAGCGCCAGCGTGACGCCCGCCTCTTCTGCGGCTTTGGCGACGCGGCGTAGCCCTTCGGCGGTGTTCTCAATGCCCTCTGCGTCGCTGAGCCCACGACGGTTGCCCGAAAAGCAGATAAGGGTCTTGATGCCGTATTGCTTTGCCAGTTCCAAGTTGCGCAAGATTTCGTCCTCAATACGGGTGTGATTTTCCTTGCGGTTAAGTCCATCCGTCAACGAATTGTGTCCGCCGATGGTGACGATTTCCAAGCCTGCGTCCTTGATGGCGTCCCACCATTCGCGGGGCACCAATTCAAAGCCGGCATAGCCGATCGCTTTGGCTTCCTGAATAAGCCGCTTGGGGTCTACCCCTTGGCGTGCAAAGCACCACCAACACAAATCCTGCTTGAACTGCGCCATCTGCGTTCGCCCTCCTTCGCTGTGCGTTTGTCCTGCCACCGCGATGGCACTTGCCCACGCAGCGGCGCTACCTAACGCGGTCGCTCTCAACCACGCTCGGCGTGTCATTGTGCCGTCACCCCGTCGGGCAATTTTGGCGCAATGTTTCGCAATGTTTGCGGACGGCGAGCCATCGCAATTTGGGCGAAATACTGTCCCCTTGTAGTGCCGTCACCTTGCTCGGTCGGGCGATAGCGCCGTCCGCTGCGAAAGAACCTTGTGCCAAAATTGCACGGGTAAACTTTACCGCGCATGGAGGTGGCAAACGATGCGCCGGTTGTGGATGGCAGCGCTTATGGCGCTTGCGACGGTCGGAGCAGTGGCGCAGGTGAAGGTGGAACAGGTCAACTATCGGGGCTGGGCGCGCACCCTCAAACTCAGTAACGGACTTGTAGAAGTCTATGTCACGACGGATGTCGGTCCGCGCATTATTGACTTTCGTCCCGTCGGTGGCAACAACATCTTTCATGTCCGTGCCGACGAAGTCGGCAAGGCAGGCGAAAAGGAGTTCAAACTGCGGGGCGGTTGGCGCCCGTGGCTGGCGCCCGAGGTTTACCACATCACTTGGTTCCCTGACAATGTGCCTTGCAAGGTGGAGCGGCTGCGCGGTGGCGGATTGCGCGTCTACGGACCGCGCGAGCCCAATAGCGGTATCCAGAAAATTGTGGAAGTGCGTTTGTATCCTGATAAGCCCTGCGTGCGGGTGACGATGCGCCTGCGCAATGTTTGGCGCCGTCCTGTCACCTACGCCGCGTGGAGTTTGCCCGTCATGAAGCCTGGCGGCAGAGCGATCGTCCCGCTGGATGTCGGCAACCTCGCCGCTTTCGCTGACATTCGGCGCATCGTTTTGTGGAGTTACGCCAACCCAACCGACCCGCGCTTTTCCTTCTTCAATCGGCTCATCGTCGTGGATCAGGCGAAAGTCCCGCCCCGCGAGAAAGTCGTCGGCACCTACCGCGTCAGCGCCACCGTCACCAACCAACGCCATAACGACGAGGCTAAAATCGGCACCGACACCAAGCAAGGTTGGGTCGCTTATTACCATCCCAAAGACCGCGTGTTGTTCGTCAAACGCTTCCCCGTCAACCCGAAGGGCGTTTACCCTGACGGCGGCTGCACAGTGGAGGTTTATTCGTGTCAAGAGTTCATTGAAGTGGAATGCCTGAGCCACTTCGTGACCATCCGCCCCGGAAGCGAATTCGTCTTCCCGATGGAGTTCTGGCTGTTCAAGAATGTGGACGATGTGGGGGACACGGAGGATGTCGTCTTGCAACGCTTGCAACCTTACCTGAAGCAAACGCGTCCCGTCGCGTTCGCCCGAGATTGAACCGGCAAAGGTGAAGGGTTGGGAGATGACACGGCGATGTCTACTCGCCACCCGCTGCGCATCGGCACGCGGGGCAGCCAATTGGCACTGGTGCAGACCCAATGGGTCGTGGAGGCGTTGACGACGCGCGACCCAACTTTACCCGTTGAAATTGTCGTCATCCGCACCAAAGGTGATGTCATCACCGACCGCCCCTTGCGGGAAGTGGCGGGCAAAGGTTTTTTTGTCAAGGAGATTGAATCTGCCTTGCTAGCGGGCGCGATTGATTGCGCCGTCCACAGCCTCAAGGACTTGCCGACGGAACTGCCCGACGGTTTAACGCTGGCGGCGCTGTGCAACCGCATTGAGCCGCGCGATGCGTTGGTCGTGCGGGGCATGGCAGGCACCTACGATTGGCAAACGGTCGTCGCTCAACTGCCCGTCGGCGCGCGGGTCGGCACTTCGTCGCTGCGCCGCCAAGCCCAACTCAAATACGCCTTCCCGCACTGGCAACTGCTGGAACTGCGGGGCAATGTGGACACGCGGTTGCGCAAATTGGACGCGGGGCAGTATGACGCCATCGTCGTCGCGGCTGCCGGATTGCTGCGGTTGGGCTTGCATGAACGCATCAATTGCTTGCTGCCACCTGAACTCTGCTGCCCTGCAGCGGGGCAAGGGGTGTTAGCGGTGGAGTCGCGCGCTGGCGATGCGGCGACGCTGGAGTTGCTGGCGTCACTGGACGAGCCGCAATTGCGCGCGGAAGTCGCAGCGGAACGGGCAGCGATGCACGCTTTAGGCGCTGGCTGCCACACCGCTGTCGGCGCATGGGCGCAAGTGCAGGGGCACCAACTGCTCCTTTGGGTCGCTGTGGCTGCCCCCGACGGCAGCCATGTTTGGCGCCATTACGCCACCACCGCATTGCCCGATGACCCCCAACAGTGGAACGCTGTCGCTCACGCATTGGGTGTCGCCGCTGCTCACGCGCTCTTAACGCAAGGCGCAACGACTGTGCGCTAAAATTCGGGCTGCCGAGAGTTGCCTGCAACAGCACCGGGAACAAAACGCCTTCCCTTGAAAAACTGCGACAAATGGGGTGAACGACGATGCGCATTACCGTGCAATTGGAGTGCACCGAATGCAAATCGCGCAACTATGTGACGACCCGCAAGCGTGAACAGGGCGGTGCACAGAAGCGGTTGGAGTTGCGCAAGTTCTGCAAGCGCTGCCGCAAACACACCGTCCATCGCGAGACGCGCTAACGGAAAGGGGAGAAAGCGATGCGTTGGCTAAGTGTGGTGTTGGCGTGTAGCGTGGCATTGGGTTTGTGCTTGAGCGCACCACCGCGCAAAACCAAACCTATCACCGTCGTGATGATCCCGAAAATTAAAGGCATTGACTACTTCAACGCCTGCGAAAAGGGTGCGCGGGAGGCTGCTGACGAGTTGAAGAATGTGCGGCTGGTTTACGAAGGTCCGACGGAAGCGACAGTGGAACGGCAGGTGGACCTGATTGAAGCGTGGATTCCGCGCCAGCCGGATGTCATCGCCGTCGCGTGCAACGACCCGAACGCCATCGCTCCCGCCCTCAAACGGGCGTTGCAGCGGGGCATTCATGTCCTCACTTGGGACGCCGATGCACGGCGCGACGCCCGCGAGTTTTTCGTTAACCAAGCGACTTACGACGACATCGCTCGCGCCCTCGTGGACGAGATGGCTAAGCAAGCGGGGACCGACGCGCCCGTTGCGGTCGTCACCAGTTCGTTTACCGCACCCAACCAAACCGAGTGGCTCAAGCGGATGAAAGCCTACATGGCGAAGCGCTACCCTAAGATGCGTTTGCTGACGGTTAAACCCAGCGAAGAGAGTTTGGAGTTAGCGCTGAAGGTCACGATGGATATCTTGCGGGCGTATCCGCAGGTGCGAGGCATCTTTGCCATCTCGTCGGTGGCATTTCCGGGCGCCGCCGAAGCCGTGCGGCAAGCGGGCAAAAGAGGCAAGGTCGCCGTCGTCGGGTTGTCCACACCTAAGAGCATGCGCGATTATGTGCGTGACGGCACCGTCAAAACCGTCATCCTTTGGAACCCTGTTGACTTGGGTTACCTGACCGTTTACGCTGCCCGTGCGATTTGCGATGGGACACTTAAGCGGGGCGTGAAGGCATTGCCTGCAGGGCGGTTGGGCAAACGGCAAGTGCGCGGCGACGAAATTCTGCTGGGTCCGCCCCTCAAGTTCACCAAAGCCAATATTGACCGCTACGACTTTTGACCGCACCCTCACACCCGCACCGCTTCGCGCGGTTGCCAATTACCGTAAACATCCACCGTGATGCCTTCCACTTTGGGGCGAACACTTTTGACCATGATGCCTGGTCGCCCCATCGCTTGCCCGCCCAACTGACGGTTAGCGGGGTGGCGGTAACCGATGCGCACGATGCGCCGCCACCGATCGCTCCGGTTGACCGCCGACCCATGCACGGTCCACAAGTAGAACACGACGACATCGCCCGCTTTCGCCGGAACGCCAACGGTGTCCTCAAAACGGAACTTGTCCGTCGGTAGGTGCGGCGCTGTATCGGGACCTATGATGTGCTCCAACCGACCGAGTTTGTGGCTGCCAGGCAAAAAGTGAATGCATCCTGTCTCTTCGTCAGCGTCGTCCAAATGCAGCAAAGCGTCAATGTAAAGCAGCCCGTTTTCATGCGGGTAGAACGGGTCGTCTTGGTGCAGTGGGAACGGTGCGCCTTCGCCTGGCGGTTTGGCGTGTAAGGTGCAGTGGTGAAACTCCAACGCGTCTGCGTCCATCAGGTCAGCGATGGCTTCGGTCAGTTCGGGCTTCAGGATGGCGCGCGCCCACGCCGCCGAATAGTGCTGCAACTCGTGGATGGCGACCAACTTCACGCGGTTCACTAAAGTCGGGTCGTCCACATATTCCTTGCGCCATTCGCCCCGCCACGCCGCGTTCCAGTCGGCAAAAGTGTGGATGATGTAGTCCAGTTCAGCCCGCAACTGCTCCAGTTCCTGCGGCGGAAACACTTGCTCCAACCGCAGGAAGCCCTGTTCCTGAAAGGACCGCTTTTGCTCCGTCGTCACCATCACCGACGCACCTCCTTGCAAATCGCGCGGCGCTCCTTGGCGATGCGCGCAACGGCACAGCGCACCGCTTGTCACGCGCTGCCCGCTGTCAGTATGTCACGCTCCGATGACGGTGGCGCTATCATTCCTCGCAACACCACGCAAACGAAAGGGGTTGAGCGTCGTGTGTCGGCGATGGTGGGCGAGTTTGACACTTTTGACGCTGAGTGTGTTGCTGGTGCGATGGCTGAGCGGGCAGGCGAGCCCATCCCAACGCGTTTGGGTTTGGTGGGAAGCGGAGCGTCCCGTCGCGACCAACTTTCCGCCTCCCGAGCGCAACCCTTTCGCACCCCAAAACGAGCGCGAAGCCGCTGTCCTTTCCGAGGGGCGTTGGATTGGCATCGCAGGCAAATACGCCCAAACGCCTTTCGCCGAATACGAAGTCACCGTCCCGCAGACGGGCAACTACCACTTTTTCGTCCGCAAGTTTTGGAAACACGGTCCGTTTCGTTGGAGGTTCGACGACCAACCGTGGCAGGAAGTTCCCTCGGAAGTCTCGCTCATTGACAGCGAAGAGTTGCGCCCTTTCATCGTCGCCAACTGGGTTTACGCAGGACAAGCGAGTTTGACCGCTGGCAAACACCGCTTGCGCCTTGAGCAAACGAACACCGAAGGCGCTGCCGCTTATGACTGCTTCCTGCTCATCAACCGCTTGTGGATACCTAAGGGCAAACTCAAGCCGAGCGAACGGGCAAAAGTGGACATCGCTGGCTGGTTCCCTTTTGACCCTGACACCGATGCGTTTTTGCCCTCACCGATTGACCTGAGGTCGCTTAACGAGAAGGTTGCGGGCGAAAAGGGTTTCATCGTTGTCAAAGGTGACCAGTTCGTGCACAGCAAAACAAGTGAGCCCGTTCGTTTTTGGGGCGTCAACGCAGGTCCCGACATCGTGCGTCTTCCTAAACCGTTCGTGGATTACCTCGCCCGCCACTTGGCGAAATTAGGCGTCAACATCGTCCGTGTGCACGGTCCCATCTGGCGCAACGACGACTTTCGTCAAACAGATGCGGGCTACCTTGACCGTTTGTTTTACTTCGTCGCTGCCATGAAGCGACAGGGCATTTACACGGGGCTGTCCATCTACTTCCCGCTGTGGTTGCGGTTGTCGGAACAACGCGACGGCTTTACAGGCTACAGAGACCAACACCCGTTTGCGCTGCTTTTTTTCAACCGTGAGTTTCAGGACATCTATAAGCGTTGGTGGCGGGCGCTGTTGACGACGCCGAACCCTTACACGGGTGTGCCGTTGAGCGGCGAACCTGCCGTCGCATATGTGGAACTCGTCAACGAAGACAGTTACCTTTTTTGGACTTTCAACTACGACGCCGTTCCCGCACCGCAGATGGCGTTGCTGGAACGCGAGTTCGCTGAATGGTTGGAACGCAAATACGGCTCGTTGGACAACGCTTTGAAGGCGTGGAACGGGCGCAGGCACCCCCGCGATGACTTGACGCAAAAGCGCATCGGCTTTTTGTCCTTGTGGGAGATTTTCAACCAACGGGACAAACGATGCCAAGATACCGCCGCGTTCTTGGCGCACCACCAACGCACCTTTTTCGCCGCCATGACGCGGTTCCTCAAAACTGAATTGGGCTTCAAAGGTTTGGTCGTTTGCTCCAACTGGATCACCGCTGACGAACGGACGCTTGGACCGTTGGACAAATGGAGCAACCTTGTCGGCGACTTCGTAGACAGGCACGGTTACTTTTCGGGACCGCACAAAGGCGAACGGGCGGGCTGGGCAGTCAGCGTCGGCGACCTTTACGCCGACCGCTCCGCCCTCCTTTTGCCCCGCCGCGAGCCGTCTTTTTCGCTGCCTGTCATGGACATCGGCTACAACGGCAAACCGTCCATCATCAGCGAAATCAACTGGACACCACCCAACCGTTTCCGCGCCGAGTTTCCCATCTTGTGCGCTGCTTACGGGGCTTTGCAGGGCAGCGACGGCTTTTTCTTTTTTGCGCTCAATGGACCGTTTTGGCAGCGCATGTTGAGCAAGTTCGCCATCCAAACGCCGACGGTGATGGGGCAATTTCCTGCCTGCGCTTGGCTGTATCGCAAGGGGTTGATCAAAACTGCCAGTACGGTCGTCAAAGTGGAAGTGAAGTTAGCGGATCTGTTTGCGCTCAGGGGTGTGCCCGTGCGGGCGCCCGTCAACCTTGACGAACTGCGGGCAAAGGATATTCCCGCTGGCGGCACCGCCAAAACTGACCAACTGGAGGCTCTTGACCCACTCGCCTTTTTCGTCGGGCGCGTGTCGCTCAACATCAGCGAACAAGGTGGCTCATCGGAAATCGCTGACTTGTCCCGCTTCATTGACCGCAACCGTCAAAGGGTAACAAGCGCGACGGGCGAGTTGGAGTGGGACTACGGGCGAGGGGTTGTGCTGCTCAAAAGCCCGATGGCGCAAGGGGCAGTCGGCTTTCTGCGTGACATGGGACGCATAGAGTTGCCCGATGTGGCACTGGAGTTCGGCGACGATTACGGTGCGGTGCTCGTCGTGGCGATGGACGGCAATCCCCTCCGAACTTCCCGCAAAGTTTTGGTGCAAGTCGTGACCGAAGAGCAAAACAACGGTTGGCAAACAGAACCGCAGGGCGATTTGCTGCGCATCGTTCAGTTGGGCGCTGCGCCGTTGCTGATGCGTCAATGCACGGGTACGCTGCAATTCCATCGCCCTGATGCCCTCCGATTGCGCGTGACGGCGTTGGACGACAACGGTTATCCGGTGAAAGTTATCGGCAACGCCGCGCACATTGGGCTTCAACCTGACACGCTCTACTACTTGGTCACGCCTTGAACGCGTCGCTGCTCCATCCCCCACGGCGTCGTTACCACTTCGTTCCTGGTCACCCTGACGCCAAAGCGTGCAGGTCATCGCCGTCCAAAGCGCCGCAAATTATTTGCCCGGAGCGCGGGACAAACTCACGAACGGTAAAGGAGGGTCTATAGTGGCGGCGCCGGTCCAAGACGGTATGGACGCACGAAAGCGTGCGATCGCCCGCTTTCAAGATTTCTTTGGCAGCGCGCCCCAACTCCTTGTCACGGCGCCGGGGCGTATCAACCTTATCGGCGAGCACACCGACTACAACGAAGGCTTTGTGATGCCCATCGCCGTTGACCGCGTGTTGTGTGTGGCGGCGCGTCCGCGCGATGACGACACAGTGTGCATCGTCGCCACCGATTTGAACGGACGCGACGTGTTCCGCCTGACCGACATTCAACCGTCGGAACGCGGCGATTGGCGCAATTACCCGCGCGGCGTCGCATGGGTTTTACGGCGCAACGGTGTGCGTTTGACAGGTATGGATGCTGTCATCGCCAGCGACATCCCCATCGGTGCAGGGCTCAGTTCGTCGGCGGCGCTTGAGGTCGGTGTCGCGCTGGCGTTGTCGCACCTGTCAGGCGCGGAAGTGGACAAAGTGACTGTAGCGCGGTGGTGTCAGCAGGCGGAAAACGAGTTCGTCGGTGTGCAATGCGGCATCATGGACCAGATGGCGTGCTTGCTGGGCAAAGACCGCCACGCGTTGCTGTTAGATTGCCGCGATTTGAGCCACGAGTGGGTGCCGTTGCCCAACGGCATCGTTTTTATCGGCGCCGATACAGGCAAACCCCGCACGCTGGCGGCATCGGCATACAATCAGCGACGGCAGGAATGCGAAACAGCGGTGCAATTGTTGCGCGAATTGCTGGGGCGTCCTATCCGTAGTCTGCGCGATGTGGACAATGACGAGGTGGAACTGCTGTTTGAGCGATTGCCCGACCCCGTTCGGCGCCGGGCGCGCCATGTGACCAGCGAAAACAACCGGGTCAAGGACTTCGCGCAGGCGTTGCGTAACGGCAATTTGTATCGCGCGGGAGCGCTTTTGTCGGCGTCCCATGCTTCATTGCGGGACGATTACGAAGTCAGTTGCGTGGAATTGGACGCGATGGTGCGGGCGTTGACGAGCGTGCCTGGTGTATTTGGTGCTCGGTTGACAGGCGCTGGTTTTGGTGGCGCTTGCATCGCAATGGTTCGGGAAAGTGCAGTAGAGCAAGTCCTCCGTGAAGTGCCAGAGTGCTATCGGGCGCTGTTGGGCGAAACAGCCCCCAAACCCCACCTGTTTGTCGTGCGGGCGGCAGACGGTGCGCGCAGCGAGCCGATTGGGGGTTGAGGGGTGAGTGTAGGGGCGAGAGGTCTCTCGCCCCTACAGGGACTGTTATGCGCGGACGATTTGCCGCTCAGGGTCAAATTGCTTCATTTTGCTCTCCCGATAAGACAACTCCGCTAACGCCAGCGTGACCATGACTTTGTAGGCGACATCAATCGGGCAGTTGAGCGTTTTGGTGCGATCGCGCACGCA
Organism: bacterium HR17; assembly: GCA_002898575.1. NCBI lineage: Bacteria > Candidatus Fervidibacterota > Fervidibacteria > Fervidibacterales > Fervidibacteraceae > Fervidibacter > Candidatus Fervidibacter japonicus. The sequence goes on along the minus strand of BEHT01000020.1, from coordinate 8,932 downwards.
GTCAAAGAAGTTCTTGTGGTGCGCTTTGAGCGGGTCGGTCAACGCCGGCGCAGGAAGACGCATCGGCTCCACTTCATCGGCGTAAACCCGCTCAGGTTGGATGACGAACTCGCTGCCTGAAAGGAACAAGTTAGCCTTGTGCCCGCGCACCAAAATTTCCAACCCGCGTTCGTTGGCAGTAGAACCGACGACGACCAACACCCAACCGCTGGGGAACTCCGCCATCATGTGGAAAGTGTCGGGAATTTCGCGGTCTTTGTGAACGAAGGTGCCGCCCGTCGCGACGACCCGCGTGGGAAATTCCGCACCGGCGACGAGAAAAATTTGGTGCAAGACATGCGGAAACAGATTGGTCACGATGCCGCCCGTGTAGTCCCAGAACTTTTTCCAGCGGAAAAAGCGCTCCGGATCCCACGGGCGCTTGGGTGCAGGACCGAGGAACATGTCCCAGTCCAAGTTGACGCCGGGCTTCGCGTCGGGGTCAATGGGATAGTTCCATTCGCCGCCTTTGGAGTTGCGGCAGTAACTCGTTTGCGCCCAGACGACTTTGCCCAACTTGCCCTGCTGCACCAATTCGCCGGCTTGCCGCCAACGAGGCTCTGAAGTCCACTGGGAACCGACTTGGATGACGGCTTTTGTGCGCACCGCCGTCTCGTAAACGGCTTTGGCTTCGTCCAGGTAGCGGGTCATCGGCTTCTCCAAGTAAACGGCTTTACCTGCATTCATCGCGTCAATAGCCATTTGGGCATGCCAATGTTCGGGCGTCACGATGAACACGGCGTCCACATTGGGATCGCGCAACAGTTCGCGGTAATCGCGGTAGGGTTTGGCGCCTGTCCGTTTGACCGCTGTGTCCAAGCGTTTCTGGTAAACATCGCAGACGGCGACGACGGCGATGTTCTCACCTTCCTGCTGCAACCGTTGGATGGTGCGGATGTGGGCGTTGCCTTGACCGCCACAACCGATGATGCCGACCCCGATGCGGCTGTTGGCACCGACGACTTGCTGGCTTCCAGCCAGTGCGTAGACCCTGCTGGGCTTCCATCCAGCAGCGATAGCGCCCAACCCCGCCAAGCCCGTCGCGCGCAGAAACGACCGCCGCGAAGCCCTGCGTTCGCCCTCCTGTTCCGTCGCCATGACCTGACCCTCCTTTTTCACCAATGTGTTCATATAATTGTAACGCGGGGGATGACGGCGCGTTCACGCCAGGAGGCGGCGGGAGAGAGCCTTTCGTTTAGAGCGGGAAAGGGTTAAACTCTAAAGGTGGTCGGTACGCTGTCGTTATCTGCAAGTGGGTGACCGCTGGCGCGCCCACTTTTTCTTTTGCGTGTTGCTTAAATCGCGAGGTGCTCGGGCATGCATGCTGATTTGGTCGCACTCGTCCAACAAATCGCTAAAGAAAAGGAGTTGCCCTTGGAGGAAGTGCTGGGCGCGATGTGCGACGGCATCCGCTTGGCGTATGAGAAGCAGTTTATGCGGGATGCGGGACGCCATCAGCGCCGGCGGATGCGTCCGCGCATCGTCGCCATCTTGGATCTGGACGCCCGCGTGCTGAAACTGGCGCTGGAAAAGACGGTCGTAGAAACACCGCACAACCCCCACACGGAGATCAGCCTAGAGGAGGCTCGGAAGGTTCACCCCGACGCAAACATCGGGGACAAAGTGCGCGTGGATTTACCCCTCAGTGAGTTCACGCGGTCAGCGATGCAATTGGCGCGGCAGGCGATGATGGAACGCATCCGCAAGGTAGAGCAGCGGCGTGTCTACGAGGCGTTTAAGGACAAAGTCGGCACAATCGTTACCGCTCAAGTGCTGCGCAAGGACTCCTACGGCAACCTCTACCTCTCTTTGGGGAAAGGAGAAGCGCTTTTACCCCGCCGCGAGCAGGTGCCGACGGAGAACCTGCAAAAAGGTGAACAGGTGAAAGTGTATGTCTACGAAGTGCGGGAGCCGACAGGGTCTACTGAACCGATCGTGCGGGTGTCCCGCACGCACAAAGAGTTGCTGCGCAAACTGTTGGAGTTACATGTCCCTGAAATCGCCAAAGGCGAAGTTGAAATTAAAGGGTTAGTGCGCGATCCAGGTTACCGTTCAAAAGTTGCCGTCGCAGCGAAAGACCCCAGTATTGACCCGGTTGGGGCTTGTATCGGTCCTCAAGGGAAACGCATCAACGCGATCATGCAAGAGTTGCGGAACGAACGCGTGGACATCATTGCGTGGAGCGAAGACGAGGTAGAATTTCTCATCCATTCCCTCAGCCCGGCGCGCCCTAGTGTCGTCATCATGAATTTTGACGAGCGCACGGCGACAGTTGTCGTGTCTGAAGACCAACTCTCCTTGGCGATTGGGCGACAAGGGCGCAATGTCAGTTTAGCCGCCCGTCTGACAGGTTGGCGCATTGACATCCGCACGCCCGAACGCTTAGGGCGGTTGATCGTGCCCGAAACGCAATCGGAGACGGCGATACCGCAGCCACCGCCTCAAGCCGTTGCTGTTGACGAGCCGCGTGTTGAAGAGGCAAAAGAAGGCGTAACATCGCCGCCTTTGACGGGGGCGATGACAGTCTCGGTTCCCGCACAAGCACCAGCCCTCGCGCCCGCAAGCGAACCTTCGGAGGTCAGTGGCGTCAATGAGTCGGCGCCGTCAGAGGAACAAGGGCGGTAATTTTGAACGCCTTTGTCTGGGATGTCGTCGCTATTCTGTCAAGCGCACGCTGTTGCGGGTCAGCGTTTTGCGGGATGGGCAGGTTGTGGTAGATTTCTCACAAAATAAGGGCGGACGCGGTGCTTATGTTTGCCCAACGATGGATTGCCTTATCGCTGCTTTTAAGGGAAAGCGGTGGCATCACGCCTTGCGGCGCGCCGTGCCTGATATAGTTGGGTTGATGCGCCTGTTAGCGAAAGAAGCGATATGGATGACGGGAAACCTTCCACCCGTAAAGGTGCGGTGAAAACGCGGGGAAAACCGCGATAAAACTATGGGATGTCTGCCCGCAAAGCACCTTGCGACAGGTGCTTGGACGAACAAGGAGCGTGATGTTGGTTGACGAAAGTGCGCGTTTACGACCTCGCCCGCGAATTAGGCGTCAGCAACAAAGAACTGGTGGATCTGTTGCGGCAGTTGGGGGAAGAGGTGAAAAGTCATTCCAGCACCATTGACGAAAAGACCGCAGAAGCGGTGCGGGAGTTGGTGCGGGAGCGGCAGGGCAAGACGACGGTGGCAGCACGCACTGTCCACTTGCCACCGCACCCGCTGCCTGTCACAGAAGTAGCCCAACGGTTGGGCACGGACATCGGTTCAATCACGCGCACCTTGATGAGTTGGGGGATTGTCGTCGCCCCACACCAGCCGCTGGAACTGGAAACGGTCATCCGCTTGGTCAAAGAAATGGGGTACGATTTTGTCGTGGAACGGGAAACGGCGCCTCCGCAGCCGACGGATGGGCAAACGACGGCAATCTCGCCACCGCCGACCGTCACTGAGCCGACGACACCTCCCGTTGAGGAGCACCCAAAAGAACCTCCGCCGTCAGAAGACGCTGGTGAGACCGTAGAGACTAAGGAGGTAAAGCCCACCGTTGACAAAAGGCTGGTTCCACGCCCTCCCGTCGTGACCGTGATGGGGCATGTGGATCACGGCAAAACGACTTTGTTGGACACGATCCGTAAGACCAACATTGCCGCGCAAGAGTATGGGCAAATTACACAACATATCGGTGCTTACGAGGTAGAGTGGCAAGGGCGCCGAATCGTGTTCATTGATACGCCGGGGCATGAAGCCTTTACCGCTTTGCGGGCGCGGGGGGCGATGGTCACGGACATCGTCGTTCTAGTCGTCGCCGCTGACGACGGCGTGATGCCCCAAACAGTGGAAGCCATCCATCACGCTCAAGCAGCCGGTGTGCCCATTATCGTCGCCATCAATAAAATTGACCGCCCCGACGCCAATCCCGACCGCGTTAAAGCCCAGTTGGCAGAGCACGGTCTGATTCCCGAGGAATGGGGGGGCGACACGGTCTGCGTCAATATTTCTGCCTTGCGGGGCGACGGTATCCCTGAATTGTTGGAAATGATCCTGCTCCTCGCCGACTTGCTGGACTTGAAAGCCGATCCCGAAGCGCCCGCATGGGGTTATATCTTGGAAGCCAAGATGGATCCGCGTCGCGGACCGACATCAACCGTCATCGTCAAAGAAGGGACACTGCACAAAGGTGATTGGGTCGTCGCTGGTGCGACTTACGGGCGCATCCGTCTGATGACGAACTGGAAGGGGGAAGAGTTGAAGGAAGCCGGTCCGTCAACGCCGGTCAGCATCTTGGGGCTGGAAGAGTTGCCCCAAGCCGGTGACCGCTTGGAGGTCGTTGAGGACGGACGCATCGCTAAAGAAATTGCTCAGCAGCGATTGGAAGAGCAACGCCGACGCATCTTGCAACCCGCGCGGCGGGTGACGCTGGAAGACTTTTTCGCTCAAGTGCAATCTGGTGCAGTCAAAGAGCTTAACCTCATCGTCAAAGCCGATGTGCAAGGGTCGTTGGATGCCATCCTTTACGCCCTCAGCCGTATTGAGCACCCTGAGGTGAAGGTGCGTGTCATCCACAAGGGTGTCGGCGATGTTTCGGAGAACGATGTGATGTTGGCGGCGGCATCTAACGCCGTCGTCTTGGGCTTCAATGTCCGCATTGACCCTTCTGGGCGGCGGGCGCTGCAGCATGAACCTGTTGATGTGCGGCTTTACCGCATCATCTACGAGTTGCTGGACGATGTCAAGCGCGCCATCGTCGGGTTGTTAGAACCCATTCGGCGTGAGGAAGTGTTGGGTGTCGCCGAGGTGCGCGCTACCTTCCGCACCCGTATCGGCACGGTCGCCGGCTGTTTCGTCCAGAAAGGGCGTATCGTGAGAGGCGCTCAGTGCCGCATCATTCGTGGCGGACAAGTCATCGCCACCGGTCGCATCGTCTCGCTCCGCCACTTCACCGAAGACCGAGAGGAAATTTTGGAAGGCATGGAATGCGGTATCGGTGTGGACAACTTCTCCGCTTTTGAGAACGGTGATTTGATTGAAGCCTTCCAAATCGTGGAAGTGCAACGCAGTGTAGACGAAATCAAGGAACGCCCCGCTGAGTTGGTTGCTGCGCAACGCTAAAGTAGCCCGCGCCGTCAGACCGTCGTGGCACTACGCGCTCAGCGTTAGAAGCGCAGCCTGCAGCGCTTCTAAATGGCGAAAAAGAACCCTCAAATCGCCTGACGGGGATGACGGACATGGTCGCAGTGCAAGTCAACAGTTTGGTCAAACGCTACGGGCAAGTCGTCGCGGTGAAGGGTGTCAGTTTTGAAGTTGCCGAAGGCGAGGTCTTCGGCTTGCTCGGTCCCAACGGCGCCGGGAAAACGACGACGGTGGAATGCATGGAAGGGTTACGCATCCCCGATGACGGCACGATCCGCATCTTTGGGCATGACCCTCTCCGCGAACCCAACACCGTCAAGGAACTGATGGGCGTTCAGTTGCAAGCGACGGCGCTACCGCCCAAGATTCGCGTCCGTGAAGCGTTGGAGTTGTTCGGGAGTTTTTACCGACACCGTCGTCCTGTTAGCGAACTGCTGCGATGGGCAGGTTTAGATGAATGGGCGAACCGCCTTTACGATACGCTTTCGGGCGGACAGAAACAACGCTTGGCGTTAGCGCTGGCGTTGGTCAACGACCCCAAATTGGTCATCTTGGACGAACCGACAGCAGGTTTAGATGCCCATGCAAGGCGCGGGCTTCATGAACTCATCCTGAAACTCAAAGGCGACGGAAAAACGGTGCTCTTGACGACCCACTACATTGAAGAAGCGGAGCGGCTATGTGACCGCGTGGCGATCTTGGACAGGGGCGAACTCATCGCTTTGGACACGCCGCAGAACCTGACTGCCCAAAGCGGTGAAGCGTCACGAGTGGAAATCGTCACTGACCGACCGTTGATGGTAGATTTGCTTAGACGACTCCCTGCCGTCACAAACGCCGGTGGCGAAATGAACGAAAACGGGCAAAGCGTCACCCGTTTGTGGACGACCGATTTGACCCGCACCTTGCCCGCCTTGCTGGAATTGCTAAGGCAGCAGCAAACGACGCTGCTGCACCTTTCCATCGCTCGACCGACGCTGGAAGACGTCTTCGTTCGTTTGACCGGGCATAGCATTGAATGAGCGATCTCGGTAGGAAGGCAGGGCTCTCGCTGAACCTTGATGGGGTTGATGGGTGCGTCGTCCCCTTAAGGGAGATGGTTGAGTTGCACGCTTTCTGGTGCAACACGCAGGTCAACCTAGCGATGAACTTCCGAGACCGGCAGGCTCTCTTTTGGAACTTCGGCTTCCCCCTCGGCTTCGCCGTAATCTTCTCCGCCGTCTTTGGGCGAGGGACGGCGCAAGAGCGCTGGACGGTCATCATGCAGATCGTCGCTATCACGCTGGCATCTAACGGAATATTCGGCACCGCTTTACCGCTGGTGACGATGCGGGAGCAGCATATCTTGCGGCGCTACCGCGTGACGCCCTTACCTCTGACCACTTTGCTCCTTTCCGTCACTTTCGCCCAACTGCTTCTCATTGTTTTGGCGACGGCGCTCGTTATCGCTTTCATGGCAGTGTTGCTGAAAGTGCCCTTAACATTGGACTGGAGCAAATTGGCGGTCGTAGTGCTTTCAGGGGCGATGGCAATGCTGGCGTTGGGATTGATCGTGGCGGCGGTCGCCGACAACACCAAAGTCGCCCCGTCCATCGCCCAACTCATCTTCATGCCGATGATATTTTTGAGCGGTGCGACAGTCCCTGATTTCCTCATTCCTCCTTCGTGGCAGCAGGTCGGCGAGTTTTTGCCTTTGACCCATGTTTTTCGGGCTTGCAAAGCCATCGTCGTCGGCAAAGGCTGGGATGCCCTCGTTTCGCCGACCGTTGCTTTGCTCGTCACCGCTGCCGTCGGGTTTTGGTTCGCCCATGCCCTCTTCCGATGGGAACCCGAAGAAAAATTGCCGACACCCGCACGGTTAAAGGTCATCGCCGCTACGCTCCTTGTGCTGGCATTTCCCAAATTAACGGACACGACGCTGGCATTTTTGTTCAAACCTCGCGGCATTGTCGTCATCTATGCGGGACGCATGTGGGATGGCTTAAGTGACCGATTGCGTGAGCAAGTCACCGTCGTCATCCATAACGGGCGCGTTGTTAAGATGCACAACGGTTTCGTTTCGGCGTCGCGCTTCGCTCGCGTCGTGGACGCCAAGCATTTAACCGTTTTGCCCGGCTTGGGTGACGCCCATGTCCATTTGGGAAGCGACGGAGGTTTCGCTTTCGCTGCCATTGGAAATGAAGATGAGAGGGAAGCGATGGAACGACGCTTGCTCGGCTATTTACGGTGCGGTGTGACGATGATTAAAAGTTGCTGCGACCATACTGACCTTGTGGTGAGATTGCGCGACAGAGAAAAGCAGGGGTTGCTGACAGCACCCCGGTTGGTCGTCGTCGGTCCTGCCTTCACTGCTCCCAACGGTCACCCGACGGAGTTGTTTTTCTGGGCACCCGACATCCGTCCGTTTGTGCGGCAAGTGGATACACCAAAGGAAGTATCTGCCGAACTTAACGATTTGGCAAAACGCGTTGACAACATCAAAGCGATTTACGGCAGAGGCATCGGTTGGTTCACTTACCCGCGCATGAAGCGGGAAGTTTTGGCAGCACTGGTTGAAAAAGCCCATCAACTTGGCTTGAAAGTCACTGTCCACACCGACACCGCCGAAGATGTCCGAACTGCTGTTGAACTGGGTGCTGACGGGATTGAGCATGGTTCTTTTGCCAATGCCATTGACGATGCGACGCTTCAAGCGATGGCAAAGCGCAAAGTCATCTTTGTCCCGACCCTTTCGGTCGCTGAAGGGATGCGAAAAGCGGGCGCAGGCGAATCGCTGGATGATGAGCCGTTCGTTCGTGAAGTTGTGCCAAAGGAAGTGCGCGAAAGTTTGAGCAAAGGGGGGTGGGTTGCGATGTGGCGGCGAGGCATGCAATTCAGCCGATGGGATGAACGCTTGAAGACTAACATGGAAAATGTCCGCCGCGCTTTTCGTCTTGGCGTTCCAATCGTTTGCGGGACGGACGCAGGCAATCAAGGAACCTTTCACGGTCCCGCTGTCCATCGCGAGTTGCGCTTGCTCGTTCAAGCGGGTTTGCCAAATGTGGAAGCGCTGAAGGCAGCTACCTCCCGATGTGCCCACTGGCTGGGCATTGATGCCGGCATCATCGCCGAAGGGAAATCGGCGGACTTGATCGCTGTTGAAGGCGACCCGACCAAAGACATCACGGCGTTGGCGAAATTGCGCTGGGTCATGAAAGGCGGGCAATTGGTCGTGCAGGTGAAATAAGGTCGCCCTTTTAAGCCGCTTGAAGATTTTCTTGGAGGGCAAATATCCTTGTGAGCCGAAGGGTTTTTCGTTACGGGAGGGCGAACTTACAAGTGAGCCGAAAATCTCTTGGTCATGCAGGAGCATGCCACCCCAGAACTAATTCTTTCTCCTTGCACAAGAAAAATCGTTGCCACTCACTCGCCTGTAGAGGTTCCATGCCACAAATTGTGCGGGGAGTTTTGAACGTGCAAGGGGTAGGGTGCTGTAAATGTGGGCAAGTTAAGCATTTGGGCACATATCTAACCTGAACAAGGTAAATGGGATTTCTCACTTTCCGACAACATTGTCAAGTCAGCAAAATCCGGCAACCTGCAAATTCTCGGCATCTTCCTTTACCTTGCACCTTGGGCATCTGCTGGGGTTGGAACTTTTGCGTCAGTGTCGCAGTGCTTTCAAAGTGAGGTTCAATGCGGGAAGCGGAAGGTCCCCTTCAAGATGCTTACACAATTTTTCGTCCATTTCTTTGATGATAAAGACAGGATAAGCATGCAAGGAGACCAC
>BEHT01000019.1 GCA_002898575.1 bacterium HR17 | reverse complement strand
GGCGCATCAGAGATGCGCCCGCCGAGGCGCCGAAGGTTCGTTCGGAGGGCGGCTCTCCTGAGCCGCCAAAAGCGGCGCATCAGAGATGCGCCCGCCGAGATGTTGAAGGTTCGTTCGGAGGGCGGCTCTCCTGAGCCGCCAAAAGCGGCGCATCAGAGATGCGCCCGCCGAGATGTTGAAGGTTCGTTCGGAGGGCGGCTCTCCTGAGCCGCCAAAAGCGGCGCATCAGAGATGCGCCCGCCGAGATGTTGAAGGTTCGTTCGGAGGGCGGCTCTCCTGAGCCGCCAAAAGCGGCGCATCAGAGATGCGCCCTCCGAGGCGCCGAAGGTTCGTTCGGAGGGCGGCTCTCCTGAGACGCCGAAAAGCAAGCGGCGCATCAAAAGACGCGCCCGCCGAGGCACGGCTGAAAGGAACATTCAACTTTGCCAGCCTTTCAGGTCCAGCCAGATATCACCATGTCGTCCCAGACATCACAGCGCAGCAAATCATCCCAAGTTTCCCGCCGCACGACCAAACGCGCTTTACCGTCCCGTACAAAAACGACCGCCGGGCGCGGGAAGCGGTTGTAGTTGCTCGCCATGCTGTAGTGGTAAGCGCCCGTCGTAAAGACGGCGAGGATATCGCCCGGCTGCGGGTCGGCGAGAGCGATGTCGCGGATGAGGATGTCGCTTTCGCAATGTTTGCCTGCGACGGTCACGACTTTGTCGGCAGGTTGGTCGGCTTTGTTGGCGATGAGGGCGAAATAGCGGGCGCCGTAAAGGGCAGGGCGCGGGTTGTCGCTCATCCCGCCGTCCACCGACACATAAGTGCGCACCTGCGGGATTGCCTTGACGACGCCGATGGTGTAGAGGGTCGTGCCCGCTTCGCCGACGATAGAGCGCCCCGGTTCAATCACCAATGTGGGCAAGTCAAACCGAAAGCGTTGCGCCATCTCCTGCACGGCAGCGCACAACGCTGCCGCGAAGGTCTCAATGCCAGGCGGGTCGTCGTCGGGCGTATAGCGGACTCCTAACCCGCCGCCGAGGTTGAGTTCCGCCGTCGCAAATCCCGTCGCCCGCCGCACTTGGTCGGCGAAAGCAAACATTTGTTCGGTGGCGACACGGTAGGGCTCTGTCTCAAACACCTGCGAACCGATGTGGCAATGAAAGCCGTGCAAACGCAAATGGGGCGACGAAAGGGCGCGCTCGGTCGCTTCCAACGCGATACCGTCTGTCAGCGAAAAACCGAACTTGGTGTCAAACTGCCCCGTGCGGATGAACTCGTGCGTGTGGGCTTCTATGCCCGGCGTGACGCGCAACAGGATGTCGGCGACCGTCGCGTGGTGCCGTGCCAATTCGTTCAGCCGCTCCAACTCTTCAAAACTGTCCACGACGATGCGCCCAACCCGATGACGCAACGCCATCGTCAATTCGTCGTCCGATTTAAAGTTGCCGTGCAGGTAAATGCGTTGGGGGGGAAACTTCGCTTGCAACGCCGTAAACAGTTCGCCGCCCGACGCCACATCTAGCCACAACCCTTCTTCGTCCACCAGTTTCGCCATCGCCAAGACGAAAAAGGCTTTAGCCGCATAAGCGATGCGGACTTCCGCTGGGTAGCACCGGGCAAAAGCGTTTTTATAGCGGCGGCAGTTGTCCCGGATCAGCGCTTCGTCCATGACGAACAGCGGTGTCCCCAATTTTTGCGCCAGTTCCACACAGTCGCAGCCACCGATTTCCAAATGCCCGCGTTCGTTGATGCGCATCGTTCCCCGCAGCATCGCTTCCATACATCGGAGCACCTCCGTCACAGCATTACCGGTCGCCAAAATCTTGGCACAACCTTCACCGCAGCAAGCGTGTCCCAAACGGCAAAATTGCGTCGGACACGGAGGTGATGAGGGTGACGCAACCCTTGGTCGGCATCATCATGGGTAGCGTCTCCGATTGGGAGACGATGAAGCATGCCGCCGAAACGCTCAAAGAGTTGAGCATTCCCTACGAGGTGCGCATCGTCAGCGCCCACCGCACGCCCGACTGGATGTTTGAGTATGCCGCGACAGCGGAAGAGCGGGGTTTGGAAGTCATCATCGCAGGCGCAGGCGGTGCGGCGCATTTGCCGGGCATGACAGCGTCCAAGACGCTTGTGCCTGTCTTAGGCGTGCCCGTGCCCAGCGCGGCGTTGAACGGGCTGGATTCACTGCTGTCCATCGTGCAGATGCCAGCAGGCGTGCCCGTCGGGACATTGGCGATCGGACGGGCAGGCGCCGTCAACGCTGCGTTGCTGGCGGCGGCAATTTTGGGCAACAAATATCCCGACATCCGCGAACGCTTGCGCGCTTACCGCCACGCCCAAACGCAAGCGGTGCTGCAAAGTTCAATTCCTGAGTGATAAAATCCTGACGACGTCACCGCGACCCCTCGCACACCGCAAAATCCATGCTCGGCAAAGGGGGTGCACTATGAGCGGGGTTATTCTGCCTGGCAGCACGATCGGAATCTTCGGGGGTGGGCAGTTGGGTCGGATGGCGGCGATAGCGGCAAAACGCATGGGCTATCGCGTCATCGTCTTAGACCCAACGCCCGACTGTCCCGCAGGGCAAGTCGCTGACGAGGAAATCATCGCGCCTTACAGCGATGTGGAAGCGGCGAAAGTGTTGGCGCAACGATGCGCTGTCGTCACAGCGGAGTTTGAAAATGTGCCCGCTGCGACGCTGGAAGCGATTGAGCAGTTTGTGCCCGTTCGCCCGTCCAGCGGCGTCTTGCGTATCGCCCAAAACCGCATCGCCGAGAAAACTTTCCTTGCCCGACACGGTTTTCCCGTCCCGCAGTTTCGCCCGGTGCGCAACGCTGAGGAGTTGCGGCAAGCCGTTGACGCCATCGGCTGTCCCGCTGTGCTCAAGACGGCGGTAGGCGGCTACGATGGCAAAGGGCAAGTGCGCCTTGATCACCCCGATGCTGCCGAAAAGGCGTGGCAAGCGTTGGGGTGCGGAGACTGTGTGCTGGAGGAGTTTGTGCCGTTGGAGCGGGAAGTTTCTGTCATCGTCGCCCGCAACTTGAACGGCGACGAGTCCGTTTACCCAGTCGCCGAGAACACCCACGCCAACCACATCCTGGACACTTCCGTCATGCCCGCCCGCATTCCGGCGGCGTTAGCGAAACAGGCACAAGAGTTGGCGTTGGCGATCGCGCAGGTGTTGGGGGTCGTCGGGCTGTTGTGCGTGGAGATGTTCGTCGCGATGGATGGACGATTGCTGGTGAACGAGTTGGCGCCCCGCCCGCACAACAGCGGGCACCAAACTTTTGATGCTGCTGTCACTTCGCAGTTTGAACAACTCGTCCGCGCGATTTGCAACTTGCCGCTGGGCTCAACGGAACTTTACCGTCCCGCTGCCATCGCCAACTTGCTCGGCGATTTATGGCAAAATAGCCAACCCAATTGGGTGGCGGTGTTGGAACTCGCCGATGTGAAGTTGCACCTTTACGGCAAAGCAGAAGCCCGACCGGGGCGCAAGATGGGGCATTTGACAGCGACGGGCGCAACGCCTGACGAAGCCTTGCAAAAAGTGCTCACAGCCCGCCGACGGTTAACTCAACGCGCCATGTGAAGTGTTGTGGCAAAACGCCAACGCCGCTTTACAGGTCTACGACGAGCAAGCGCGGGTAATCAACGACTGCCATCTCCACGGCGAGGTTGTCCTTCCCCCGCCGCAACACCGTGATGGGAACCGTTTTGTCCGTCAGTGGGTCATACAGGTGGACCCGTTCGGGTGTGCCGCCGAACCCTGAGATGGTCAAACGGTAACGCTCTGGAGCGATCGGTCGCGTCACATCGTAAGTCATCGTGTAAACGGCGATGACGAACTTGCGGTCGTGGCATTGGAAAGGCAGGAAGGCAAACACATCGCGATGCCACAGCGTCTTGCCGGCGACGGTGTAAATCGGCGTTTGCTCGCCCAAAGCGACGACATCAACGGAGAGTCGGCGCCCTTGTTTGAGCGGGCGGCTGTCGGCGAAGGTGCGGGTCAAATTGCGCAGCGCTTTCATCGGCAAAGTTGCCACCTGTTCAAAGGGGGCGTCGTCGGGCAGCGTTTCCAGATTTGTCGGCAACACACCCATGTCTGTCGGGCGTTCGCCGTAGGCGCAAAAGTAGTGCATTACATCTATGCCTTTGTTGAGCCAGAAACAGAACGCCCGCAACACCGTTTTGGCTTTCAAAAGCCACGCGCCTCGCTCGTCGGTGACGCCGCATTCAGGTGGGGCGACGCCGTGCTCTGTCATGTAGTGGAAAAAGCGCTCTATGCCCTGCGGCTTGCGCTTGAGGCGCCCCTCTGGGTTGAGCAAGCGCATCAAACTCTCGGTCTGCACGAAGGTATGCGCCCAACCTTCGGGCATGCGCAGTTCAGTCTTCGGGATGTCGCCTTCCAAACAGCGCCACGGTTCGTCGCGCGCTTGTTCATGTTCGGGCAACTTTCTCGTGCCCGTGCCGTAAGGATGGTAACTTTGCCCGTCAGTCAAAGGCGGCAATTTTTCAATGAGCGTGTGGAAAAAGGTCGTGTTGGAAAAGCCCCAGATACAGCGCGCCTGCGGGCATTGGGATTTAACCAGATCTACCGTCCTGCGGGCGATCTCCCACGCGTGCCCACCTGGATGCAGGAAGTCAGCCTTGAACTGCACGATAGGCGGGTCATAGTAGTTGTTGATGCCCCACCCGTTCATGAAGTTGGAGCCAAAGGACAACTCATTCCAAACCTCCAAGTCAAAGGCATCTACCCCGACGCTTTTGAGCAGGTCCACGACGAGTTGCACATAACGCAGCCAACCTTTCGCCGTCGCCTCAAACTCGGGCGTGCCGACGGGATAGGCAGGCAAGTATTTAAGCGTCGCCAGCGTAACCCGCTGCCCCGCTTTCAAGTCTTTCGGCAGCGGCTTGCTCAACTGGCATTCACCCGTTTGCGGGTTGACCTCAGTGATGAACACCTCGCAGGCACAATAGTGGGTCAAGTTGCACAGTCCGCTGTAGCGCGGAACGATGTCGGTGACATCGTCCAGTTTAATCGTGCGGCTGCCGTTAGGGGCATCGGCTGTTAAGTGGCGCTCAAAAAACCGGAGCGGACAGGGAACGCCGTGATGGGCGTTGAGCAAGAGGGTCGGGCGAATGCCGTAGCGTTTGCAAAGTTGCAAGACCGTGCGCCATCGCCCTTCACCGTTAATGTGCGTCTCGTCCCAGTTGACACTGCCCCAGCCGATTTCTATGCGGAAAGTTTTGAAACCCGCCTCTGCCAACAAGCGGATGGCAAGGTCATGGCGGTCGGGCACATTGTAGTTGACACCGATGCCCTTCAAAAACTCGTAACCGCTGCGCGTTTCAAGGTAGCCGCGCCAAGGCACTTTTAGATGGCTGTGTTTGGGCCAAGGCACATCCAGTTGGGTTGGGTCAACATACGGGCGGACAGGAAACTCCTGCCCCGGCATGCCGTTGACCGCCGTGCAAAGCAGCACTAAAAGGGCGACATCTTTCCAAGCCATCTCCCTTCGCACCCCCATCACCCGCTTTGTTCGGCGTCACGTCAGTGGCACCGTTAAAGCCTGCCGCTGCATACTTGCTTTTGGCAATTCAACCGCGCACGGTAGGAGGCACAACGATGCAAGGCGTCTTCATCACTGTGGAAGGTGTGGAAGGCAGCGGTAAGACGACCGTTGTGCAGGCGGTGGCGGACCGCTTACGGCAAGCGGGCGTGCCTGTCGTCGTGACCGCAGAGCCGGGTGGAACACCCTTAGGTGCCCATGTGCGGGCGTGGCTGCTGCAAGGCGGACACCGTTCGGGTTGGGCGGAGGCGTTCCTGTTTTTGGCGAGCCGCGCCGAGCATGTAGCGCAAGTCATCCGCCCCGCCTTGCAACGGGGCGATGTCGTCTTATGCGACCGCTACACCGACAGCACCCTCGCCTATCAAGGCTTCGGGTTAGGGTTGCCCTTGAAGGGCTTGCGGACGCTCAACGCCTTGGCGACGGGCGACTTGCAGCCCCACCTCACTTTGCTGCTGGACCTTGACCCTGTCATTGGGCTCCAACGCGTGGCACGCACGACCGCTTTTGAGCGGCGCGACCTCGCTTTTCACCGACGGGTGCGGGCAGGTTACTTGCAATTGGCGCAGGAGGAACCGCACCGCATCAAGGTCGTGGATGCCCACCGCTCGTTGGACGAAGTCCTGCAAACCTGCATAGCGTTGGTCAGCGAGGCGATTCACCGATGGCAACCGAGTTTGTTGGCAACGGGCACGCGGTGACGATGTTGCACCGCGTCAGTGAACGGAGCACTTTGCCCCACGCATGGCTGTTTGCAGGTCCGTCGCAGGTCGGCAAACGGACGCTGGCGCTGCGGTGGGCACAGTGGCTCAACTGCGCGGCGCCGCAAGCCAGCCTGACGCCCTGCGGGCGTTGCCGGTCCTGTCGGCATGTGGACCCCGACCGCTCATCTTACGCTAACACGCATCCCTCCATCCTTTTAGTGGACACTTGGATGGCGGCGTATTGGGAAGCCGCCGAAAAAGCCAAAGAGGGCGAACCAGTTGACACGACGAAACTCAAGCCCAAACTGTCCGTCGGCGTCGGTGCCGTTCGCCTCGTCCGCGAGCAAGTGAGCGCCGCGCCAGCAGGACGGTGGCGGGTCGTCATCGTGGACGAAGCGGAGCGCCTGACGGACGAAGCAGCGGCAGCGTTGCTCAAGACGCTGGAGGAGCCACCGGAACGCACGCTTTTGATTTTGGTCAGCGCCAACCCGTGGGCGCTACCGGCGACCGTTCGGTCGCGCTGCCAACCCGTGCGGTTTCGGTTAGTGCCGACCCGCGAAATTGTGGCAGCGTTGCGGCGGCATGGCGCACCAGACCGGGAAGCAGACCGCTTGGCGCGGTTGGCACGAGGGCGCATCGGATGGGCGTTCAACGCCTTGCGGGATGCGGCTTGGCGAGAGCAACACGACCACCTTTGGAGCCTCTTGCACCTGATGGTGACGATGGAAGCGTGGGATGTTTTCCGCTTCGCCGAACTGTGCACGAAGGGTGTTGACGAAGACGAAGGCGACGACACCCCACTAGCTGCCCAACGGCGTCAGTTGGAGGCGCGGTTGGAACATTTGATGTTGGGCTGGCGCGACCTTTGTGCCCTCGCATGGGGCGCCGACGACCTCGTGGTCAACGCCGATCGTGCCGACGAATTGCGCCGATGGGGCGTTACCGCTGAACAGGCTGTCAGCGTCTTACAACGGCTGCGACAGACCTTGCGGGCTATCCGCCCACCGCTAAACGCCAACCCGCAACTGGCGCTGGAAGTCTTGGCGCTGGAAACCCTCAGCGCCGGGCGACCGTCCGCTTAGCGCCGCCCTTGACCAGCGACTCCAACAGCGCTTTGCCTTTGAGCATGTCGTCGGTCTGCGGCGGGTCGGGCACTTCCCGCTCTATCGTCAGCGGTCCTTTGTAGCCGATGCGCTTGAGGGTCGCGATGAAGCGGTCAATACCGACTTCGCCCTCGCCCAACGGCACTTCCGTGCCCAGTTTGCCCGGCTCCGTCGGCCATTTGCCGTCCTTGCAATGCACACTGACGACATACTTGGCGACCTTGCGCAATGCGGGGATGGGGTCTTCCGTGCCATACAAAATCATGTTAGCGGGGTCAAAGTTGACATTGAGGTTTTTGCGCCCGACATCGCGGATAAACCGTAGCAGCGTGTCGGCGCTCTCCTGCCCCGTTTCCAAGCCGAAAGTCATGCCTTTGGGGAGCAGGTAGTCGCAGATGCGCTGCATCGTCTCCACGCAAATGGGGTAGCGGATGTCTGTCGGGTCTTCAGGGATGAAGCCGAAGTGCGCGGCGATGCGTTTGACCCCCATCGCGTAAGCCCACTCAGCAATTTGCAGCGTTTTGCGGACGCGTTCTTCGCGGGTCTCTTCGGGGACATAGCCGACCGTTCGGCGCACCGTTTCGATGTCGTCATAGCGTTCGCCCTCAAAGCCGCAGAAGACCGTCGTGATAGTCACGCCGGCGTCGTCAAACATCCGTTTGACCTCGCGGGCGCCTTCCAGCGTCAGCCATTCGTCGGGCGGCACACCCAGTTGGGCGTTGGTCACCCCGACCTTTTTGCACTTCTCCACGCTGACGCGGGGGTCTTGATGGACGCCCAACATGATGCCGACGGCGAAGGGACGGACCGCCATCTCAACCACCTCCGTCGCTAAGTTTCATTGGCAGGCTTATCTGACCACGCTCGTAACACCGCTGCATACTCCGCACCGCGCAACACTTGCTCAATGGCAGCGTCTAAATCCCGCTGACTGCGGTCGTAGTGCCCGCGATAGACCTCACGGTAAAACCGCTCGTAGAAGGCGGCAAGGGCGCTGTCAGGCTCAAACACGCGGACGATGCGGATGCGCTCGGCGGCTTCCTGCAGGCTGAAGGCACCTGCCCCGACACCCGCCAACAACGCCACACCGTAAGAGGCGTCTTCCGCTGTCGTCGTGGCGACGGGATGTCCCAAAATGTCAGCGGTCAGTTGGCACCAGAAGGGGCTGCGGGAGCCGCCACCGACCATACGGATGGGCTCAAAGGAAACGCCCGCCAGCAACCGACGAATAATTTCCCAGCCATCCCGCACCGCAAAGCAAACCCCTTCCAGCACGGCGCGGAGAAGGCAAGCGTCGCCCTTGCTCTCAGGCTCCATGAGAAACGCCGTCAAGCCATACCATGCCCCGCGCCCTTGCGGCGCTTTGACGATGCGGTCGCCCGTGATGTAAGGTGAAAACAAGACACCGTGGCTGCCTGGCGGGGCTTGCTGCGCCCGTCTCGTCAGTAGGTCGTAAGGGTCAACGCCCAACTTGCCCGCCATCACCCTGTAAGCGTCGCCCAGCACATCGCGGAACAGCCGCAACCCGATACCCGCTCCGTTGACACACGCCATATTGATGAGGACATTGGGCACGGTGGAAAAATGCACCTGCGTCCGCAGTTGTTCGTCCACTAACGGCTTTTCCCCGATAGGCGCGACGACGACGCCACTGGTGCCCAGCGTGAACAGCACCTGCCCGACCTTCAGGACACCGCCCGCCAACGCCCCTGCCAAGCAGTCGCCAGCGCCCGCCACGACCAAAGTCCCTTCCCTCAGACCTGTCGCATCGGCGGCGGACCGGGTGACTTGACCGATGACGGTGCCCGGCTCGTAAAGGGGCGGCGGCTGCAGTTGGTCAATACCCAGCACCTTGAAAGCGTCCAGCGCCCACCGCTTGTTGGGGATGTCCATCAGCGAAGTTTCCGACCCACCGCACATGTCCATCGCGACTTCGCCCGTCAGTTGGAGGACGATGAAATCACGCGGTGTGACGAAGGTGCTGGCGCGTTCCCATGCGTGGAACCAGCGCTCTGTTTCCGGCGTGCGGACGCCTTTGGCGAATTCGTCGGCGCGGTTGCGGACATAGAACAGGTGCGCCCCTGTCCAGTTGGCGAGGAAGTCGTTGCAGAGGGTTTCCACCAGGTAGCGGTCGCCCAAGTGGGCTTTGAGCAACGCCGCACCGCGCTCGGCGTCTTGGGCTGCCCGTCCGTCGTTCCACAACAACGCACGCCCCAGCGGTTGCTTTTGGGCGTCCAGCAAAATCATCGTGTGCATTTGCCCCGTCGCGCAAACGGCGGCGATTTCTGCCGGCGGGTCACACCGCTGCAGCGCTTCCACGACCTTGCGGATGGTCGCGCAAGCCGCCTGCCACATCTCCGCCGGCTCCTGTTCAGTCCAGCCCGGTTGGGGGATGTAGAGGGGATACTCGGTGCTGGCTTCCGCCAGCAAGTTGCCGCGCTCGTCAACGGCGCGTCCCTTGACGCTCTGCGTCCCGACATCCAACCCCAAAAACGCCCGCACCGCCATCGCAGTCACCTCCATACCCGCAGCGACCAGATGCAATCATCGCCTCAAGGTTAAGGCGATTCAAACAGCGAGTTAAGAAACTCTTCCGTGTCCACTTGCTGACTACCGTTTTCGGGGGCGCTCACGGGTTTACCGACAGTCGGCGGGGTCACGCGCGCTGAAAGCACCGGCTTGAGCCGTAAATTGGGCATTTGGAACACTTCGCGCAACACCCGCTCAATCGTCTCGCGGTGGGTGCGCTCGTTGACACAGTCGTAAGAGAACGCTTGTTGGAAGGTGAGCACCAGTTGGTCGCCTTGCAAGTCGGTCGCTTCGGCGTTCAGCAAGAAGGTGTAAGCGACGAGCGACTCGCGCTTGAGGTTGTCCATAAAGATGTTCCAGTGTTGGCGAATGTAGTCAACGGTCACCGCACCGTCGGGAGCGGGAACGGACACCGCGCCGGTGTCCGTCGGTGCAGCGGGTGACTCAGCGACGACGGACGGAACGGGTGTTTTCGTCGGCGCTATAGGTGCCGGCACCGCAGCCGATGCCGCCGTCGGCAGGACCGTTTCCGTAGGGTGCTGCTCAACCGGGCGTTGGTGCAAAAGCAAAGCGAGGTGCAACAAACCGATTTCCAACGCCAATTGGCTGTCACTTGCCAAACGCAGGTCGCGCTCCAATTCCCACGCCGCCCGCACCAACCGCATCAACTGGGCTTCATCAAACAGCGGCGCTTGCTGGCGAACGAAGTCCGAGGTTTCGTCGTCAGTCAAAGCGCCGACACGGGCTTGTAACAACCCGCGCAAGTAGGCGGCAAGGTCGTGCACCAGTTGGTGCAGATCGCGCCCGCTCTCCACGGCTTCCGCCACCAAGCGCCAGAGGGTCGGGACCTCGTTGGCGTGCAAGGCGGCGACGATGCGCGCCAAAAACTCGTCATCGGTCACGCCCAGTAGCGCACTGACTAACTCAACGGTCAAGCGGTCTTCGGCGAAGTTCATCGCCTGTTCCAGCATCGTAAGGGCGTCGCGCAAAGCGCCCCGCGCCGCACGGGCGATGAGGGTGAGGGCAGCCGGGTCGTAGCGCCCTTGCCAGCCTTCCTGCTCCAACACGAACGCCAACCGCTGGGCAATCTCGTGCGCTGGGACCGGACGGAAATCAAACCGCAAACATCGCGACCGCACCGTCGCCGGCACTTTGTGCGGGTCGGTGGTCGCAAGCACGAAAACGACTTGCGGCGGCGGTTCCTCCAGCGTCTTCAGCAAAGCGTTGAACGACGCCGTGGACAGCATGTGCACTTCGTCAATGATGTAAACGCGATAGCGCAAAGCGGCAGGCAAAAAAGCGACGCGGTCTATGATGACCTCACGCACCGCTTCCACACCGGTGTGGGAGGCAGCGTCAATTTCCAACACATCCATCGCCGTCCCTTTGACGATGCTATCGCACGCGGCGCACACGCCGCAGGGATCCGGCGTGACGCCCTGTTCACAGTTGAGCGCCATCGCCAAGAGGCGCGCGGTCGTCGTTTTACCGGTGCCGCGCTGCCCGCAGAAGAGGTAGGCGTGGGCGATACGCCCGGAGGCGAGGGCGTTGCGTAACGCCCGCACGACAGGCGTTTGCCCCACGACTTCCGAAAACCGGCGCGGACGGTATTTGCGATACAGCGTCTCGTAACCCATCCGATACCCCTCCAATCCGTTCCGACCGCACTGATGATAGCAACTGCGCCCCACTAGTGGCAAGGGAGACGGGTGTCAAGGCCACGGAAAGAAAGGGGCAGGTTTGCGGGTCAACCAAGCGTGCACCGCCCAAAGGACTGCTGTGAAAAACTCACCGTAAATCAGCCCGACAAAAAACGGCGTGTAACGGTGAAATGCCCGCACACCGGCGTAACGCAAAATGAGGCTTTTGATAAGCCACGCCACGAAAATCGGGAACCAAAACACGATCAGCGTCCACGACGCACTCAAAGCGTAAGCCAACGGGTGCAGCGGGAACCACCAAAAATGTGACCGCGCCACGACCATCCCGTAAGTCAGCACGACGCCGACGAGGAAGAAACCCCGTATGTAGCCGGGCGGATTGTCCTGCCCCACGATAGCGCCGATGTGGTCTTCAAACGCCCATCGGGGGTTGCCTTGGTAGGCATACCAATACATCGTCAGCGCGCCGTGGGTGTAGGGCAGTTTGAGTTGGTAGACGGCGGCGGTGACGAAGCCGATGACCATCGCCGCCACCGCCGGCAACAACAGCGCCCGTCGCGACAGGTGCACTTGCTCGCTCATCTTCAGGCTGTCCAGCAAGGGCGTAACCAACAGCCCCCGTAGGTCACGGGTGAAGACCGCGTCGGTGAAGCCCAAGACGGTCAAGGGACGGGCACCCAGTTGGTGCTTGGGCACGAACAACCGCATCAGGTCAATGGGGCGAAAGGAGGTTTCGGTCATCATCAGCCCGCCTTCAGCGACGCTGCGCGCCATCACCAACACAACGACGCCGAGGTAAACGCCAAACTCCACGACGGCGATCATCGGCGACAAGCCCGCTGCGATGCCCCAACCGACAGCGATGAGCAATCCAGCCGCGCCCAACAGGACAGCGGCGCGGTAGGACATCAGTTCATTGCGGTCGTCAAGGGTGTTGCGCCCCAAGACTTTTGCCACCACCTGCTTGAGATAAGGCAATGCCGCTCGCCAGAAAAACCACACCAGCACCAGATACGCCCCCAGCACTTGATAGCCGATGTAAAGCCGGGTCGGATACAACGGCATGTTGACCATCATGTGCTCGTAGCCCAGCCACGCCAGCACGATGTCTTGCAGCCGAGTCAGCCAGAAAAAGAACCAGAGGCTAAACAGCAGTTGCGTCGGCAAAAAGTAGGCGAAGCCGATGGCGGCATATGAGGTGTAAACGGGGGTGAAGAAGATGGCGTTGAAAGGGCGCTCGGTGAGGTAATCGTTGAGCGTCCACGCCACCCGAATCTGCGGGACGACGGGATAAAGACGATTGAGCCCGTTGACGAAAAAAACAAACGCCGAAAAGCCAAAGCCCAGCCACGCCAAACGGTTGCGCCACAGGTGAGCCCGGTTGGTCGGGTCAATCAATTGCAGCGGCGGTTGTGTCAACGGGAAGTTGAGTTTTTCGTGGTCTGCCCATTGCCGCCGCCACACGACAGCGATGGCGAGAAAACACATCCACACGCCGGCGACAACTGTTGCCCACGCCGCCAGCGGAGTCAACCACTCGCTCCAGATGACGACACCCTTGCTGCCCTCGTAAAAGTAGCGGGCAACGGGCTGACGCTCCAACCCCGTCGGGTCAAAGGGGACGAGCCAGCGGGGGATGTGAGGGAAAAAGGATTCCGCCCAACGGTTTTGCGGGTTGGCGAAATAGTTGACGGCGACGAGCGCCGGCAGCAATTTCTCCATCAGACCCCGCGATGCGATCATCGCCGCCAGCACCGTCATCGTGTAAACGATGAGGACTTCGTGCGGGCGCAGAAACGGACGCCGTAGCCCCCACGACACTACCCCGTTGAGCGCCACCAACACCGCCAGCAACCCCAACGCCGCTGGGTTGAACTGGCAAATCGCAATTTGGATTTCCTTGACGACCAGTTCGGCGTAGGAAACGATCAGGACGGCGCCGACGCTGAAAAGCGCACCGAGAGCGAGGGCACGGAACGAAAGCCCGTGCAAGGGCTGCGTCGCCCGCTGCGGCGCCACCGTCACTGGCTGCACTTTTTGAGCCCTCCTTCATCGGCGAATTCGGGGAGCAGGGCGGGGCGTCACTCGCTTTCATCATCACCTTCATCGCGGCGACGCGACACGGGATGCAACTCCTTGCGCCCGTCCACAAACACAGCGACCCATTGCGCTAATCGTTCGCCCAAGCGCTCGCAGGCAGCGCGTTCCGCTTCAGTGCGGGGCTCGCCGGCGACGACAGCGCCGTAGTGCAGCGTGAACTTTTTGCCGACATAGTCGGTCACGCCAAACACGAGGAAGCCAAAATTCATCAGCACCGTCAAGAGCGACCAACAGGCTAGTTCAGCGCCGCCGCCCCAACCGCCTGACGACGAAAAGGCACACGCAATTTTTCCGTCCACTTTGCCCCACAAATCGGCGACTGTTTCGTCCCAAAAGCGTTTCATCTTCCACGACAAAACGCCCATGTTGGTCGGCGACCCCACTGCCAGCCCGTCGCACCAAAGGATGTCTTCGGGGCTGGCTTCGTCTACCGATTTGAGCCGCACTTGTGCGCCCGGCACCTTTGCAGCGCCCTGGGCGACCAGTTCCGCCATTTTTTTCGTATTGCCCGTTGCGCTGTCGTAGAGCACCAACACCTTGCCCAAGGGTGATCCCTCCGCACCGAAAAAATTTTCGGCGCGCCAGAAGCGCGCCTTCCGTAAGGGTGCGCCCGATGATGTCGGGCAATCACCGCCGCACCGTAACGATAGTGCCGCTCCAAGGCGGAACGGTTAAGTGCTGCTGGCACCCGACGGTGCGCAAATAGGCATCGCCAAACAGCGTCTCAGTAGCGCCTAGCGGCACTGTCAGCACGATTGGGCGGTCGCTTTTGTTGATAGCGATGAACAACCGCAACCCCTTGTGCGGACGCTCGTAAACGATGACGCCATCGTCGGCGCGGTGCCAACGGGTCGGTGCACTCGCCAGCCAAGGGAAGCGCTGACGCAAGCGAAACAACTGTTGGAGCGCCGTCCAGAGGGCGTTTTCGTCAGGTGTGCGTTCAGCGGACAAAAACGCGCTGCGGTTATCGCTGGGGAAGCCGCCTGGAAAATCGCGGCGGTTGTCGGGGTCGTGCCCGCCTTCCATGCCGATTTCGTCGCCGTAATACCACTGCACCGCACCGCGGGTCGTGACCAAAAACAATGCCGCTAACATCAACCGCTGCCAGCGGTTGTCAGCACGGGCGACGGTCATGAAGCGGGGAAAATCGTGGTTGCCCAGCAGCGTGACAAGGCGGTGTGGCGCCGGGTAAAGGCGGTCGCAATCCAGCACTTCACGCAAGTGGCGAACGGGGGCATCGCGTCCAAACACTTCGCGCACCGCTCGCGCCACCGCAAAGTCAAACACGCTGTCCAAGCCCGTGTCCACACCGTCGTAACTTTTGCGCCCACCTTGAAAAAACGCCTGCAAGTGGGGGTCAGGGGGAACGGACAACACCTCGCCGATAACGGTCACATGGGGCACTTCTTGCCGTAACGCGCGACGCCAGCGCGCCAGAAACGCGCGGGGCAAATACACCGCTGTGTCCAAGCGCACGGCATCGGCGCCTGTCGTCACCAACCACCAAAGGCTGTGCTGGATGAGATACTCAGCGACCAGCGGGTCGTCTTGATTGAGGTCAGGCAAGAACCCGAAAAGCCAACCGTCGGTAATGCGCCGTTTGAACGCCGACGGCGCTTCAGGGAACAGCAGCCATCGCAAGCGGTAATCGGCGGGGGCTTTGGGGTGAAACCAACGGGGCGTCGGCGGACGACGCACCCAAACATGTTTGGGTCCGCAATGGTTGAGCACATGGTCTTGCACGACTCTCATGCCCCACCGATGAGCGTCGCGGACAAAGGCACGGTAGGTCTCCAGCGTCCCCAAATGTTCGTCCACTGCGAAAAAGTCAACGGGATGGTAGCCGTGATACTCATCGGGCGAGGCGTCGTCGTTGTCGTAAACGGGTGTCAGCCAGAGGGCTGTCACACCCAACGCCCGCAGGTAAGGCAATTGGCGCCGAAGTCCATCAAGGTCACCGCCGTGATACGCCCGCAGGTTGCGCCGGTCACAAGTGCCTAACCCTTTCGGGTCATCGTTGGCTGGGTCACCGTTGCAAAAGCGGTCGGGCATCAGCAGGTAGATGACAGCGTTGTTGGGTAACCCTTTGCCTAACATCGGTGCGGCAGGGCGCGGGCGCAACGCGAACGGCACTGTTGTCTCACCGTTCGGGGTGCGCACAAGCAGACGCACCGAACGCGGGGTCGCTGTTGGCGCAAGGCGCACCCGCACAAACAAGTAGGCGCCGTCAGCGCTGGGGCGCACTTGGGTCACCGTGAGGGTGGGGGCAGTGGCGACCACTTGCGCCCGCTGCAACCCCTGCCCATAGCAAAGGAGCAGCACGGATTGACGCGCTGACGGCACCCACCAATCAGGTGGTTCCACCTTCGTCACGGTCGGCGGCACGCTCGCCGCCAGCCACTCCCACCCGCTGAGCACCAGCACTGCTGCCACACACCAGACAACACCCATGCTTTCCATCGCTCCGTTTCGGCAAAAAAGAGTGCGGCAGCATTTTGCCATAACGGACGGTTACCGGCGCTGCATCTGCTGCTGCTGCGGGTGGGGCGCCCACTTTTGCAAGACGGCTTCGGTGGGCGGCGACGCTTTACGCCAGAAAATTGCGACGACCAACAGCAAAACGACGACGATGATGCCGATGGCGACAGGCAATGAAAGTTCACGCCGCAGCATCAACCCTCACCCCTTACCGGCACCGCGCGGGGACGACCGATTGGTCGTCCTCTACGGTGTATTCGTGCGGACACGCGTAACCCCAGCGCATCGCTTTGGCGTGCCCGTCGGCAAAAGTCGTGTTGACATGCCGTAGGAAAGGCGACAGACGGTCAAAGTCGGGCGGGTTCATGTTGACCGCCCACGGCGGCTGACCACCCGTGTCAAAGTAGGTCATCGCTGTAAACCCACACGGCAACCGACCGCTGTCGTCCAACACATCCACATCGCAGCCGCCGATCAGGTGGTAGTTGACCGCGTTAACGACGGCGCGGGTTTGTGCGGGTTGGGCGATTTCCGCAAGGCTCACCGTCGCTTCACGCCCACCGCCCATCGGCCATTGCGGGTAGGCATTGAGCAAAGCGCCCCGACCACCCGTGCCGTTCCAAACGCTTACGGTCGTCTGATGCGGCCAAGTGGACCAGCGGAGCGATACGGCAGCGTAAGAGACGGGTAACTGTCGGTTGGGCGCGGCGCCCTGCACCATCCCGCTGTGGGCGCCATAGTGCAGCCAGTTGGCGACATTCTCCGGAAACAACAGCGCCCACTTGGGCGACCGAAAAATTTGAGCGTTGCGGGTGTAAGGCATCACCAACGCCATCCAAGTGACGAACTGCCCTGGGTCTCCGGGCGCGCCCGCCCAGTAACTCTCCGACGGCGTCATCCGCTCGTCATAGTCTTGGGCATACATCTGCACGGCAGTGCCCATCTGCCGCAAGTTGCTCAAATCGCTTGTCTGGCGCGCCTTTTCCCGCGCTTGGCTAAACACGGGAAACAGAATCGCCGCCAGAATGGCGATGATCGCGATGACCACCAGCAACTCAATCAAGGTGAAGCCACCGCGACCGTGCGACGACAGCCGACACCTGACGAACTGCCGCATGACGCATCCCTCCTACGCAGCGGGATTCGTTTGCTTCATCGCTCCGCACGAAGCGCGGACGATGAGTTGCGTCGGCACCAGTAACCGCCAGGGAGCGACAGGCTCCCCGTGAATGAGGCGCAGCAACATATCGGTCGCGTAAGCGACCAATGTTTCGCCGAAGATGCGCACCGTCGTCAGCGGCGGTTCGCAATGAGCGCTGAAAGGGGCATCGTTGAACCCGATGACAGCAAGGTCCTCGGACACCCGCAACCCCCGGCGCTGCGCCGCTTGAAGCACACCCAACGCCAACGCGTCGTCCATCGCCAGCACTGCTGTGGGCGGCTCTACAGCGCGATCCAGCAGCGCTGAAAACGCCCGAAAACCCGCCTCTACCCCGTAATAACCTTTCGCTTCTGCCAATAAGTTCGGCTCAAAAGGCACCCCCGCCTCTTCCAGCGCGGCGCGGTAGCCCGCTAACCGGTCTTGAGCCGTCGCAAACTGCAACGGGATGTGAACGAAAGCGATGCGGCGATGCCCCAAGTTGAGCAGATGCTGCGTTGCCAGTTTGGCAGCCAGCAGGTTGTCGTTGTCTACTGTCGGCACTTCGGGGTCGGCACACCGCCCGACCACGACGAAGGGGAGCCGTCCCTTAAGCAGAGGGATGCGAGGGTCATCGTCGCAGGGGTCAAACAGCACCACGCCGTCCACTGACCGCTGTTCCATCGCCGCCTGCAGGAGCACCAGTTCTTCCTGCCGATCCTGAAAGCCCAAGATGGTCACCAGCCATCCGCGCTGTTTGGCGGCTTTAAGGGCGCCGCGCACCGCTTCGTAAAAGAACGGCGATAACAAGGCATCGGGGCAAAGGGGCACCGAAAGCCCGACCGCACCGGTTAAGCCCGTCCGCAGCGCTTGCGCCGACCGCTTCGGTCGGTAGCCCAAGCGCTGGGCAGTTTCCAGAATGCGCTGACGGGTCGCCGCCGCAACCCGAGCGTGGTCGCGCCCGTTCAGGACGCTGGAGACCGTCGCCACACTCACGCCGGCAGCCGCCGCCACATCCTTGATGGTCACATTCCCCGAATGACGCGCCACGCGCTTTCGCTCCTTCTGTGTTTTAGTAAATCGTTTTGGTAAAATTATGCGTCAAGGCAGCCTTGCTGTCAAGAGGGCGTAAAGTGGGGGGCACGGGTGATGATCGGACAAGGCGGGGGAGCATCAGTCCTGAATAGGGGGCAGCGAGGGCGCAGACAAAAGCGCCGGTCGGGTGCGGGAACTTTTGACCGAGCGGTGTGCGTTTGTAACGGATGCGGCGCTTGCATCGCCATATCGTGTGCAGCATCCTTTTTTTCAG
The DNA here is from genome assembly GCA_002898575.1 of bacterium HR17. Classification (NCBI taxonomy): domain Bacteria; phylum Candidatus Fervidibacterota; class Fervidibacteria; order Fervidibacterales; family Fervidibacteraceae; genus Fervidibacter; species Candidatus Fervidibacter japonicus. The sequence goes on along the minus strand of BEHT01000019.1, from coordinate 44,054 downwards.
GGTCTGCCCAGCGCTCTTATCCGCCCTTTTCCCCGCCCCGCAAGGGGCGGGGCTTTCTCTTTTGTGCGTCCCGACCAAGCCCGCGTGCAAAACTTAGTGTGGCGTGGTGAACGCAACGGCTTGTCGGCAAGGAGGGCAACACTGATGGCTGAACTGGAACGCTACAATCCGCAGGAGATTGAGCCCAAATGGCAAAAGCGGTGGGACGAACGGCAATTGTTCACGGTCACAGAAGACCCGTCGCGCCCAAAGTTCTACTACCTTGACATGTTCCCTTACCCGTCGGGCGAACTGCACATGGGGCACATGCGTAACTACATCATCGGCGATGTCATCAGCCGGTTCAAGCGGATGCAAGGCTTCAATGTCCTGCACCCGATGGGTTACGACGCCTTTGGCTTGCCCGCCGAGAACGCCGCCATCCAGTTCGGTTACCACCCTGCCGATTGGATTGACCGATGCATCACCCGCATGCGCCAGCAGTTTGACCTGCTCGGCATCAGTTTTGACTGGCGCCGCGAAATCCGCACCTGCGACCCTGACTACTATCGGTGGAACCAATGGCTGTTTCTGAAACTTTACGAGCGGGGCTTGGCGTATCGGCGCCCTGCACCCGTTAACTGGTGCCCATCCTGCCAAACGACGCTGGCGGATGAGGAAGCGGAGCGGGGTGTTTGTTGGCGCTGCGGCACGCCCGTGACGAAAAAGTGGCTGGAGCAATGGTTCCTGCGCACAACCGCTTACGCCGAGCAACTGCTGCAAGACCTTGAGTTGTTGGAGCACTGGCCTGAACGGGTCAAGGTCATGCAGCGCAACTGGATCGGTAAAAGTGTCGGCGTTGAGTTTGACTTTGAGGTGGACGGGCTTGACGAAAAGGTGCGGGTGTTCACGACCCGCATTGACACCGTTTACGGCGTAACTTTTGTCGTCCTTGCACCGGAACATCCCCTCGTCCCGAAACTCATTGAGCGCTCACCTCGGAAGACGGAACTTGAGAAAGCAGTCACCGAATTGCTGATGGAAAGCATGGAGGAGCGAACTGCCGAGACGGCAGAGAAGCGCGGCGTTTTCCTTGACGCTTACGCCATCCACCCGCTCACGGGCGAACGCGTCCCGATGTGGACGGCAGATTATGTGCTGATGGAATATGGCACCGGCGCCATCATGGCAGTGCCCGCTCACGACCAACGAGACTTAGAATTCGCCCGCCGATACGGCTTGCCCGTCAAAGTCGTCATCAAGCCACCCGCCACCGATTTGGACGAAGCGACGATGACGCAAGCGTATGTTGAGCCGGGCATCATGGTTAACTCCGCTCAGTTCACAGGCATGTGGAGCGAGGAAGCGAAAGAAGCCATCGCCGATCACATGGAGAAGTTGGGGATTGGCAAGCGCAGCGTTCAATATCGGTTGCGCGATTGGCTCATTTCGCGTCAACGCTATTGGGGCACACCCATCCCCATCGTTTACTGCGACGATTGCGGGATCGTCCCTGTGCCTGAAGACCAATTGCCCGTTTTGCTGCCGAGGGATGTGAAAATCACGGGCAAAGGCGGTTCGCCCCTTTCGCAAGTGCCGGAGTTCGCCGACACAAATTGCCCCAAGTGCGGTAAACCTGCCAAGCGTGAGACGGACACGATGTCCACCTTCGTGGACTCGTCGTGGTATTTCCTGCGCTTTTGCGACCCGAAAAACGACCACGCCATCTTTGACCCCGAAAAAGTCAACTACTGGATGCCTGTTGACCAATATGTCGGCGGCATTGAACACGCCGTCGGGCACCTGATGTATTCGCGCTTCATCACCAAGGTGCTCTACGACATGGGCTTGGTCAACTTCCGTGAGCCGTTCACCCGCCTGTTCACGCAAGGGATGATTTACCACGAGGCGTATTGGTGTCCGAAGTGCCAAACCTACCGCCGTCCGAAAGAAGTGGAGCGGAGCGAAACGGACGGCAAAGTCGTCGCTATCTGCCGAGTGTGCGGCAGCGAAACCGTCATCACGAAGGACAAGATGAGCAAAAGCAAACTCAACATCGTCACGCCCGAAGAGATTTGCGAGCGCTACGGCGCCGACACGGGACGGTTGTTCATCTTGTTCCTCGGTCCTGCCGACCAAGACGCCGAATGGACGCCTGTCGGTGTGGAGGGATGCTACCGCTTTTTGGGGCGGTTGTGGCGGACAGTGCTCACCGCCATCACGCACAATTTGTTCACAAGCGATTGGCGCGACCGCTTGCCCGCTGTGAAACCTCACCTGAACGACGCAGAAAAAGCGCTGCGCCGCAAAGTCCACCAAACAATCAGAACCGTTACCGAAGACATTGAAGGTTTCCGCTTCAACACCGCCATCGCCGCAATGATGGAGTTGCTGAACGAACTGCAACCGTTCGTGGAGCAAACGGGACGAGGGATGAAAGGCAAAGGGCGCGAGGAAAGCAAGACGGTTGTGTCGGAAGCCATTGATCTGTTCCTGCGGATTTTGCACCCCTTTGCACCGCACATCACCGACGAACTTTGGGAGCGATTGGGCAACGCAGGGAGCCTGTTCACACAAGCGTGGGCAAAGGTGGATGAAGAAGCGCTGGCAGAAGAGACGGTCACTATCGTCGTGCAAGTCAACGGTCGGGTGCGGGGACGCCTTGTCGTTCCTGTCGGTGCCGATGAGGAGTTCATCAAGCAGCAAGCGCTGCAAGAGCCCCATGTCCGCACCCACCTTGAAGGCAAGCAAATCAAACGCATCGTTGTCGTCCCCGGCAAAATCGTCAACATCGTTGTGTGAGCGCTGCAGGAAACTCGCCCCGCTGGCGTGACCGATGGTGACAGCAAAGCGGAAATGCCGGCGCTTTCCTACCCGCCGCTCGGCGGGGACGACTGGGGTGCGAAGGGGCGACGGCAGCGACGCGAGAGTTGCTGGTGATTACGCCCCGCGACGGCACGGCAGGTGACTGTGAACGGTGACAGCGATGGCGAAAGGGACATTGGAGTTGCGAGACATCGGCAAAAGTTTCGCGGGCGTTCAGGCGCTTAGGGGCGTGACGCTGACATTGGCAGCGGGCGAAATTCACGCCCTTGTCGGCGAAAATGGCGCGGGCAAAAGCACCCTCATCAAAATCGCGGGTGGCGTTTTCCCACCCGACAGCGGTGCGGTGCTGTTGGACGGCAAGCCCGTTCGCTTTACCGACCCGCGCGATGCCCAACGACATGGCATCGTCGTCATCCACCAAACGCCGATGTTGTGCCCCCACCTGTCGGTCACCGAAAACATCTTGTTGGGGCATTTACCGACCCGTGGGGGGCTTGTGCGGTGGCGATACGCTCACCAGCAAGCGGCGGCGCTGTTGGCGGAATTGGGGGCGACACTGCCGCTAGATACGCCCGTCGGCAATTTGTCCGCTGCTCAACAGCAACTCGTCGCACTTGCCCGTGCGCTATCGCTGCAGGCGCGCTGGCTCGTCTTGGACGAACCGACGGCAGCCCTATCCCGTTCAGAAGCCGAACGCTTGTTCGCCATCCTGCGACGACTCAAGGGGCAAGGCGTGAGCATTTTGTTCGTCAGCCATCGCTTGGACGAAGTGTTGGAACTCGCCGACCGCGTCACGGTTTTGCGGGACGGCGAAAAAGTGGCGACACTGCCTGCAGCCGAAGCGACACGAGAGCAACTTATCGCCTTGATGGCAGGCAGACCTGTCGTATCGCTCTCTCCAGCGGCGCGTTCGGCGCATCGGGGCAAACTGTTGCTGCGGTTGGGCGATGTTTGTGTCCCGTCATTTGCTGAAGGCGTGTGTTTGGAAGTGCGGGCAGGTGAAATTGTCGGGCTGTTTGGGTTGGTCGGAGCAGGGCGGAGCGAGTTGGCGCAAGCCCTCGTCGGGTTGCGTCCCATCGCATCGGGGGTCGTGGAATGGCAAGGCAAACCCGTGCGGTTTCGCAACCCGCAAGAGGCGTTAGCAGCGGGACTTGCTTACTTGCCTGAAGACCGTCTGCGGCAGGGGTTGCTATTGCCCCGCAGCATCCGTGAAAACATCGCGTTACCCAACTTGCGCCAATTCAGCCGTTTCGGTGTCGTGAACGAACGGGGCGAACGCACGGTCGCACAAAAGCAAGTCGCGGCTTTGCGGGTGCGGGCGACAAGCCCGGAACAACCCGTCGCGCAACTTTCAGGGGGCAATCAGCAAAAGGTCGCGCTGGCAAAATGGCTGCTAACCGAACCGCAATTGCTCATCTTGGACGAGCCGACCCACGGCATTGATGTCGCGACCAAAAGCGAAATCCACCGGCTCGTGGCTGACCTGAAGGCGCAAGGCAAAGGGATTCTGCTCATCTCCAGCGAATTGGAAGAGTTGCAGGCGCTCAGCGACCGCATCGTCGTGATGCGGCAGGGACGCATCGTCGGTGAATTTGAACCCGACGCATCGCCGCAGGACATCTTGCGCGCCGCCTTCGCATCGGACACCGTCCGCCCCGTCGCCGCCGTATCCGAACCGCAAACGATGGCGGTCAACGCCTATTCGCCGTTGCGACGGTGGTTGTTGTCACGGGAAGTGAGTTTGCTGCTATTTATCGTCGCCGTCGCAAGTTTCGTCGGTTGGCGTAACCCTGCGTTTCTGGCGGGGGAGCATTGGCTCACGCTGGTGCAAGAGAGTGCGCCGACTTTGCTGGCAGCGGGTGCAATGACCGCCGTCATCGTTTCGGGCAACTTGGATTTGTCCGTCGGCTCCATGTTGGGCGCGTGCGCGATGGCTGCGGGACACGCTGCCAAAAGCGGATGGGCGTTGCCGTCGGTCCTCGCCGTCGCGGTCGCGTTGGGCGCCGGCATCGGTTGGGTCAACGGTGCCTTAACGACGCGCCTCGCTATTTCGTCGGTCGTCGTGACGCTGGGGATGTTGGGCATCGTGCGGGGTATGATGTTGGTGTTCACCAAAGGCTATTGGGTCATCGGGTTGCCTGACAGTTTTCGGTGGCTGGGTATCGGGGAAGTGATGGGCGTGCCCAATCCCGTTTGGGTGGCGGCTGCCGTGTTAGTGCTGTTGGGGCTTGCTCTTTCGCAGACAGTGTGGGGACGCGACCTTTACGCCATCGGTAGCAACATGACAGCGGCGTGGATCGCGGGCGTGCCTGTTCGGCAGCGCATCGTCAGCGTGTTCGTCTTGGGCGGTGCGTTGACGGGATTGGCGGCGTTGCTCTATGCGGCGCGGTTCCCTGTCGTCCAATCGGAAACGGGCAAAGGGTTTGAGTTGGCGGTCATCACGGCAGCGGTTTTGGGGGGCGTGAACATTTTCGGCGGTGCCGGATCGGTCGTCGGTGCGGCGTTAGGTGCGTTCGCTGTTAGCGTGTTGCATTCGGCACTGACTTTTCTGCAGGTGCCCGGCGAATGGGACACTTTTGCCTTAGGCGGGTTGATTTTGTTGAGTGTGGCGATAGACGCGTGGCGGCATCGTAAGGGCACATGAAAGGCATATCGCTAAAGGGCGACCGTCAGGCGACCTTCAATTTTTGAGCGACGGCGTGGATGTCTTGCCAAACAGTTTTGTCCGCCCAAAGCCAATAGACGAGCCCACCTGGCAAGGCTGTGAGCCACACCATCACGCGCCACAAAAGCGCCCACAGCATCGCCGTTTCCGCTGGGATGCCAAGCAACGCCCATAGTTGCACGCTTGCCAATTCCCGCACGCCTAACCCGTGCAGCGAAACCGGCAGCGAGCCGATGACCGTCGCGATGGCGACGACCATCGCGTAAGCGGCAAAGGGTTGCCCGTGAATGCCTGCGGCTTTGCCCAGCATCATCAAGGTGGCGGTCAAGAGCAGGTGATATGCCAGCGCGATGGCGAACACTGCCCCGCCTGTTTGAGGGCGGACGAGGAAAGCGACGATGCCGTCGGCGAAACGCCCGATGCGTCGCGCCCAAATGTGGGTGCTCCATCGGCTGAGGAGGCTGAGCGAGACGACCAGCGCAGCGGTCACGCCGACAGCAAAAACGGCGCCCCACACCAGCGGTTGCCATACCAGTTGACGATGCGTTAAGTGCAACGCGACGGCGCCCCATGCCCCGACGAGCAACATGGCGATGAACCCGACGGTGCGGTCGGCGTAAACGATGCCGAAGGCGTGAGCGGTGGAGTGGTTCGTTTTGCGAGCGACCAACAACGCCCGCACCGCATCCCCACCGACCAAGCCAGGCAAAAACAGGTTGAAAAACATGCCGACATAAAACGCGGCAACGGCGTCAGTCCACGCCAACGCCATCTGCGCAGCGCGGGCAATCGCCCACCACCGCGTCGCCGAAAGACATTGCAGCAGTGCGTAGATGAACGCCGCGACAGCCGCCGCGCCAGCGGACGCGTGCTGGAACGCCAGCGCCATTTTGTCCCAGCGGACGGCTTTTACCGCCAAGACGGTGAAACCGATCGTGATCGCCACGCGGACGCTTTTGATAAGCCATTCGTTGTTGCGCAACACGCTTCACCACGAATCGGGCTTTTCAACGACCAAAGGCACAATTTCCACAAGAGTTGGACAACAGCGATGAGCGACAGTATCGGGACTTCATGCGATTGCCTTACCAGCCCAATCGTATCACCTTATCGTCGCCTAATTGGAAGACAACGGAACCGTAATTCGCCAATGCCGTCGCACCGCCGGTCGCACCCCGTTCAAACTCCGTTTCCAACGCGTAACGCAATCGGTGTCGGCGAAAGAGCTGGCGGGCTTGGTCTGCTGGCAGTGCTCCAGACCAGATCGCCACAGCGGTTCGCAATTTGTCGGCGAACCGCAAAGTCTCCGCCCAATGCCCGACGAACACTTTGCGCCCCGTCAGCACGGGCAAATAGTTGCCCAGCATCGGATGGCACAACACTGCGTCGTCGCGGTGGGCGTGGCGTTCCAGCCACGCCATCAACCGCAAATGACCCTCGGTCAGGTAGTAAGGCGGCTGTAAGCGCCGTTCGGGCAACAAGTTGTTGTGGATGAGCCAGTGACTGTTGAGGGCGAAAAAAGCGATATGGGACGGTGCCGTTGCGACAATGAGTGTCACCAACGCCAACCGATGCCGCAACAACGAGTGCCGTTGCGCCCACGCGCCCCACGCAAGCGCCGCCAGCCAACAAAGGGCGACATGCAGCCCTTCAATCATCTTGCGCTGGAAACTGACGGGCAAGTGGATGGCAATCAGTAACGCCAGCAACCAGCTGAGAGGCAACAGCCATTGCCGTTCGCCGTCGCGCACCCGCCGCAATGCGACAGGCAAACCCGCAAACGCCATCGCCACCACCAACCCGTAACTACCCAGCAAGACAAACCAAGGGGGCGTCAAAGTCGGCGTCGCCGCCTTTTGCGCAAAGGCGACATCGCGGGAAAACACAACCGCTTGGACGACGATGACAAGCAAACACGGCACGCACGCAACCGCAATGGTCAACCGTTGGCGCCATCGCCACGAGCGCGTGAGAACGCCGTCACCCACTTGCCACAGCACTATCGCCAGCAACATCGGGATGGCAGCGTAAGTGTGGATATTGGCAAGGACAGCACCGCTGCAAGCGGCGATGGCAGCGGAACGAACGGCGGCACGCAAATCAGGTGCAGTGCAGACGGTTTGCAGGTGCAAAAACACCGTCAACACCAACGCCACGCCTAAGGCGGCTAACGGTGCGACCGTCAGCGACAGGAAAGAGTTGGCTTCGGGCATCATTAATTCAGGGCTGACATCCACGAAAAAGACGGGCGGTCGTTGCCCCCCTTGCCACCAAAGCAGGACGGGTAACCATCCCACACCCGAAGAGAAAGCGACCAGCCCCGCAAAAGCGGTGCGGGCACGCGAGTGGGGTAGAAGTTCGTCGCCCCATCGCAACGCGACGGCAAGGAAAAAGGCGGCGACGAGCGTCCGAAACAGCTGGTAGGCGAGATGCAGGGAGAGCCCTGTCAGACGGCAGAACCAACCGAGGACGAGGGCGTAGAGGTGGACGAACAGACCGGCGTGCGGTTCGGTCGTGTAAAGGTCAGAGAACCGCCATGCGCCCTCCATCGCTTGACGCGCCCACATTAGGTGGACATTTTGGTCGTCGGGGTTATAGATGAGCCAAAAGTAACGGGTGCCGGGCGGCGTGATGAACCACCCGAACAAGTAAGGAAGCCATGTGATCAGGACTGTTAAAATGATGAGTGCGGTGCGTGTCTTGGCGTTCATGCTCGCCTCCGTGTGGAGAACAGCGTAGGCACCATTAAGTATCGCGCTAATTTTGCCGACACATTTACGGCGCCGCTTTGAAGGGGGAGAAGCGAAATGGTGACGACTGACACCCTCGCCGCTTTGCAGCGGGTGCCGTTGTTTCAACACATGCCGCTCCAATATTTGCGGCACATCGCTCAAGTCGCCGTTCGCTACACATTCTCATCCGGCGAACTGTTGTGTTCCAAAGGCGACCTTGGGACAACGATGTTTGTCCTTTTGCACGGGCAGGTGGAAGTGGTCGGCGTGGACGACGAAGGGCGTGAAGTTCTGCTCAACATTTTGGGCGAAGGCGATGTGTTTGGGGAGTTAGCCCTCATTGACGGTCAAGGGCGGTCAGCGGATGTTATCGCCCTGAGCGATGGCGAGATGCTGATTATTCGCCGCTCCGATTTTTTACCGCTGCTGGAACGCACGCCTCAACTCATGTGGGAACTGTTGCTAACGGTGACACGGCGGCTGCGGGAAACGGACGAATTGGTGCTGCGGATGGCGTGGCTGAGCGCGCAACAGCGCATCGCTTGGGCGTTGTTGGAATACGCCCGCTCAGGTAAACTACCCAAGTGGTTGACGGTCAACATGTTGGCGAAACGGTGCGGATTAGCCCGGGAGACCGCCAGCCGCATCGTCAGTCAGTTGCAACGGGAAGGCGTGCTTCGCCGTGGCAAAGAAGGATGGGAAATCGCCAAACCTGAGGCGTTGAAAACCCTCTTGAGCCAAGCGATGCCGATCGGTCAGGACCGCTCGGTCGTCTGAGACGGGATTTCACCCTTCGTCGGTGCCGCGACGCCACCAGACACGATCATTTTGAGCGCCTCTTCCACGCTCAAGTCGACGGGCACCACCTCCTCTTCTGGCACCAGAAGCAAAGTGCCCGTCATGGGCACCGGAGCGAAGGGGACGAAGACATTGACCAACCGCCGCCCTGTCGCCGCGTTGATGGGTTCCACATCTCGCCCCGTGATAAAGCCGATGGCGTAACTATCTGGGTGTGGGTAGCGCACCAAGACGACCGCACCAAATTGCATTGCGGACGGGTTGACGAAAAACTCCACGATTTGCTTGGCAGGTGCGTAGACGGTGCGCACCAGCGGCAGCTGCAACAGCACCCGCTCCCAGTAGCCGAACAACCGGCGCCCGACGACCGTTGAGGCGACGGTGCCCACCAGCAAGACCAACAACATGACGACAATGACGCCTACCAGCGCCGAGACCCAACCCGACATCTCTTTGCCGATTTGGGCGGCAAGGAATCGCTCCACCGGCACACCGACTAACCGGTGCACCAGTTGGAGCAGGTAGCCGAAGATGAACAGCGTCAACAGCAACGGTGCCAACACCGCCAAGCCTGTCAAAAAGTAGCGCCGCAAAAGGTTCAATCGCTGGGGTCGAGAAGCCGACATCGGGGACAGTCACCTCATGCCGTCACCTTGACGGGTTTACCCTTACGCAGCGACTCTGCTTCCTTCAGACACAACAGCAAGGCGTTGCGGGCGCTTTCCCCCGATAGCAAAACGGGCGGCTCGTTTTTGCGGACACAGTCAACAGCGTATTGCAACTCCGCCGCAAAGGCGTCAACGGTTTTCAAGCGCACTTCCCGCTGCTTGCCGTCTTCCGTGAACAGCGATGGCGGTTTGCCCCAACGGGAGTTGAACTCCACCGTCGCCCGCTCAAAGAACGCATCGTAGCCGTGCTCAAAGACCCACTTGGGCATCGCCGCATCGCCGCCCATCGCCGTGACTGTCACCTCGCGGTCGGCGAACCGATACTGCGTCACGAAGTATTCAGGTGTGTCCCGCTGCGGGTCAACCCAACCCGTCGTGAAGACACTTTCAGGCAAGCCAAACAGGAACACGACGAAATCGGCGTCATGGATGTGCAGGTCAACGATGGGACCGCCGCTCTTTTTCGGGTCAGCAAACCAATTGTCGGCAGCCCAAGTCGGCTTGCTGATGACGCGCTTCAAATGCAGCCCCTTCAGCCGTCCATATTGCCCGCTGTCCTGCATGTCCTTCAGCAGCCGAAATTCAGGGAAAAAGCGCAGCACTTGCCCGACCATCAAAAAGCGCCCGACCTTTTGCGCTGTCTCCACCATCCTGTCGGCGTCCCGCAGGGTCAAAGCGATGGGCTTTTCCACGAGCACATGCTTGCCCGCTTGCAAGGCTTTCAGGGTCGCCTCCGCGTGCAAATGGGTCGGCAGACAGATGTCCACCAAGTCTACTTCGGGGTCACGCAAGACGGCGTCCAAGTCGTCGTAGCGCTTGACGCCGCCTAAGTCTTCCCGCCCGCCTGTTTCGGTCGGCAAGTTGCCCCGCACGCTGCGCCAATCGCCCGCTAACTTCTTCGGGTCACGGCTGAAGACCGCGACGACCCGAGCGCCTTTGACTTTTTTGTAACTGCGGTAATGTGTCACGCCCATGAACCCCAAACCGACGACAGCCACCTGCACTGCCATCGCTGATGTCACCTCCAAGTCCCTAACTTGCCTGCCAATAAGGATGGCAACGCCCCTGCCGACTGCAAGGGCGAAGAAGACGGCGCTATCGTTAAAGGGTGCGCCACGCTGCACCGCCGCGTTGCTATTGCCAGCACACCCAACGAGACAAAGGCGGTGAACGCACAGCCCATGAGCGGCTACGATTTTTCGGCGGGCAAGTTGGACTACCGGTTGCTGCGGGACTTATTGAGCGGGTTGCCGCTGGATGAACGCACGGTCATCGGTCCGCGTATCGGTGAAGACGCCGCTGTCGTGGACATGGGCGACCGATACTTGGTCGCTACCACTGATCCCATCACCTTCGCTACGGACCTCATCGGCTGGTATGCCGTCCATATCAACGCCAACGATGTGGCGACAATGGGCGCTCAGCCCCGCTGGTTTCTGGCGACGGTTCTGTTGCCTGAGGGACGAACGGACGCGGGATGGGTGCGATCAATTTTCACGCAGATGGCGGACGCCTGTCGGTCGTTGGACATCGCCTTCATCGGCGGGCACACAGAAATCACGCCTGAACTCCCCCGCACCATCGTGGTCGGCACGATGTTGGGCGAGGTGGCGAAAGACCGCCTCGTCACCAGCGCCAAAGCGCAGGTCGGCGACGCCGTGTTGGTGACGAAGGGGGTGCCTGTTGAAGGCACTGCCATCATCGCCCGCGAAGCCGCAGAAATATTGCGCCAACAAGGTGTGCCCGTCGCGCTCATTGAGCGGGCCCAGCAGTTTCTGTTTGACCCCGGCATCAGCGTGGTGCGGGACGCCCTCGTGGCGTGCCAAGCGGCAACCGTCCACGCAATGCACGACCCGACGGAAGGTGGTCTGGCGATGGGGCTGTGGGAACTGGCGGAGGCGTCCCAAGTGACGATTGAAGTTGACGCTGACGCGGTACCCGTGTTGCCCGAAGGGCGTCAACTGTGCGCGGCGTTGGGGCTCAACCCGTGGGGCACAATTGCGTCCGGCGCGTTGCTGCTTTGTGTCGCCGCCACCGACGCAGGCAAAGTTTTGGATGCCCTGCACAACGCAGGCATCGCCGCTTTCCGCATCGGCACGGTCAGCGGACACGGTCAAGCCGCTGTGTTCCTGCGTTATCCTGATGGTCGGAGCGAACCGTTGCCCATGTTTGCCAAAGACGAAATCGTGCGCCTGTTTGGGTGACGCCCATGGCAGAACGCGATTGGCTGGACACGGAACGCTACGCCGTCGCCGTCGGCGAACCTCTCAAGCGGCTGCTGGACCTTTTGCACGCGGCGGGGCAAGTGCCCTTTTTGTGGGGCGTAACAGGCATCGGCAAAACCTCTGTCGTGCGCGAATGGGCAAGCGAGCGCGGGTTACGCCTCATCCCTGTCCACTTGCCGACGATGGAACCTTTTGACCTGCGGGGCGTACCCGTGCCCGACCATCAGCGCCGTGTCACCGTTTGGCTGCCGCCGGAAACTTTTGCGCCCCACGACCAACCCGCCGTGCATTTTTTGGACGAATTGAACATGGCGGAACTGCCGACTTTGCGTGCCGTGTTCCCGTTGGTCTTAGAAGGACGGTTGGGCGATGTGCGAGTGGACGGTTGGCGCGTCGCAGCGGGTAACCCGCCGTCAGCGTCTACTTTGGCGAACGAATTGCCCGCACCGCTGGTCAACCGCTTTTGTCACCTCCTTTGCCGCGCCGACATCACGCATTGGCTGCAGTGGGCGCACCGCGCCGGCATCCACGCAGCGGTGTTGGCTTACTTGGAGAGCAACCCCGACCACCTTTACGCCGAACCGCAACGCCTTGACCCGACGCAGCACCAAGTGCTGACGACGCCTCGCAGTTGGCACATGGTCTCCGATTTGCTGCACGCCGCTGAACGAACACAAATGCCCGTCAGCGCCATCGCCCCACTGATTGTCGGTTGGCTGGGACGCTCCATCGGCGTGCATTTCCTCGCGTCGCTGCAAATCAGTGTTCCGACGGTTGACCCTTGGCGGGCACTTTACGAACCCGACGCGCCGTTGCCTACCGACCCGCATCAACTTTACGGCTTGGTCAAAGCCGTCGCCCACATCGTTGACCCGCTGAACGCCGACGAGATGCAACGGTTGGCAACTTTCGCCTGCCGCTTGACCGAGGAGTTTCGGGTCTTGCTGGCGCAAGAGTGCGCCAGTCGCGGCGTCCATTTGCCCTCGCTGGACGATCTGTTGGACAAATGGCGTCGGCGCCGTCGTCCATAAACCGTTTCTTTCCCTTTGCGACACGCCACAGCCACGGGGAAGGTGAGTGGGAGCGATGAGTCGGTGGCGTCTGTGGACGCAACAGTTCAGTTCCCTCTTGGGTTTGTCGCTCATTTGCGTCGCGCTGAGCATCGCGACCCGCTGGAAAGCGGGCGAAAACCTGTTCCTGACACCCGACAACCTGCTGACGCTTTTGCGGCAAGCCTCGTTCAATGCCATCTTGGCGACGGGCGTCAGCGTCGTCATCATCACGGCTGGCATCGACCTGAGCATCGGGTCGGTGTGGGCATTTTCGTCCGTCGTCATGGCGCACCTTTGCGTTAACGCCGATTGGTCGTGGCAGTTAGCAACTTTGACAGGGTTGGGCGTCGGATTAGTGTGCGGGTTAGCCAACGGGGGCAGCATAACTGTGTTGCGTTTACCCCCCTTTGTGGCGACTTTGGGCATGATGAGCATCGCACGGGGTTTGGCGGAAGTGATGACGGGCGGCTTTCAGATCTCAGGGGTGCCGACGGCGTTTCAGTTTTTCGGGCAAGGGGATTGGCTCAAAGTGCCCGTGCCCGTTTGGGTGGCAGCGGGCGTTATCGCGCTCACTTGGGCGTTGCTGCGGTTCACGCGCATCGGGCGCTACCTTTACGCCGTCGGCGGCAACGAAATGGCAGCCCACCTTTCGGGCGTTCCTGTGCGCCGCGTCAAGTTGTTCGCTTACGCCTACTGCGGCGTGTTGTCGGCGTTAGCAGGGTTGTTGGCGACAGCGCGCTTGGGATCGGTGCGTCCGTCCGACGCGTTGGGCTACGAGTTGGACGCTATCGCTGCCGCTGTCATCGGCGGCATCAGCCTCATGGGCGGGCAAGGGTCAGTGCTTGGCACCGCCGTCGGTGCGGCGCTCATCGGTGTCTTGCGCAACGGCATGGTGTTGCTGGATGTCTCGGCGTTCTGGCAAAAGGTCGTCATCGGCGTCGTCATCATCCTCGCCGTCGCCCTTGACTACCTCGTCTGGCGCCGCCGCTAAAGGGGGTGTGTCGCGCTTCACTGGACTTCCACATCCGCCAGCAACGCACCCGATTGCTTAAGGGCTTGCAAGATGGCGATCAAATCGCGGGGCGTCACTCGCAGCGCTTGTAAGGCTTGCACCAAATCTTGCACTGTCGCACCCGATTGCAAAATCGCCACTTGTGCCCTTTGCTCTTCGGCTCTAATGCGCGCCGTCGGCACGACAACGGTGGTGCCAGGCGAAAAGGGAGGCGGCTGAGCGACGGTCACTTCCGGTTGAATTTCCACGCGCAATGCCCCGTGCGCAACGACGACGGGCAAGATCCGCACATTGCCGCCCATCACGACCGTGCCCGTCCGCTCGTTGATGACGACTTTCGCCCGCATGTCCGGTTGAACAAGCGTTTGCTCCACTTGTGCCACGAAGTCAGGGATTTTGCCGGCGAACTCGTCAGGCACTCGCACCCGCACCGCTGCGGGGCTAACCGCTTCCGCGATCGCTTTGCCGAACCGCTCGTTGAGCGCTTGCGCGATTTTCGCTGCATTGGTCGCATCCGGTGCAATCAACCGCACCTCCAACTCGCTGGCGTAAACGCTGCCGCTCGGCGCAAACGAACGCACCACCGCTGCCCCGTTGACGACGCGCCCTGCCGTCGGATGGTTTTTCTGCACGGCTGCCCCTCCCGCTTGCACGTTGAAGCCGCCGATGGAGATCGGACCTTGGGCGACGGCGTAAACTTCGCCGTCCGCCGCTTGCAACGGGGTTTGTAGCAAAACGCCACCGTGCAAACTGCGAGCGTCACCGATAGCAGAAACCAGCACATCCAAACGGTCGCCGACTTTTGCAAAGGGCGGCAGTGTCGCGGTGACCATGACCGCTGCGACATTGCGCAACTGCAGGCGCGTCGGGTCAACATTGACGCCGAAGCGCCGCAGCATGTTGGCAATGGATTGCACTGTAAACGCCACTTGGCGCGAATCGCCCGTCCCATCCAACCCAACGACCAAGCCGTAACCGACCAGTGGCACCTCCAAGCCCCAATGCACCGTCGCGATGTCCTTCAGCCGCACTTCCATCGGGGACGCCGAACGCGCGACGGGAGACGGAGGAGCAGGCGTTTGCGGGTTGGCAGGTTTGGTGCTGGGCACTGGGGTTGGAGATGGGGAACCGCCAGACGGCGGGGTTTGGGCGAACCCGACGCCGTTCAACACCAGCGCCAACATCACGCCGATTTGCCAGCGCATCAGTGTCGCCTCCTTCGCGAAGTGACGCTCCGTGCGGGCGCCCGAGATTGCGCCCGACACCATGCCGTCGCCTCAAAACAAAATCCGCAGGATGCGGTTGAAGCCTTCCACGATGCGTTCCAGCAGGTTTTTGCCCCGCCGTGTCTTCCAGTCGCCCTTGAAGTCCAGACGGGCTTCGGCGACTTGTGTGGACAAAACGGTGTTGTTGGGTGAGATGTCCGTCGGGCGCACCCAACCCGACAACTTGACCGATTGCTTGCGCTTGTCAATGGTGAACTCTTGCGACCCTTCAATGCGCAGCAACCCTGTCGGGCTGACTTCCACGACGCGGCAAGCGATCGTCGTGATAACGCTTAGGTTTTTCCGCTCCTGCGCTTGCGATGCGAAACTGCCTTGGTGCTGCAAGCCTGCTTGCGGGATGAAACTGAACACGCCCGCACCCGCTTGCGTTTGGACGTTGATTTGCTTTTGCGTTTGCGTCTGCGAGGTCGCTGATGCGACTGCCGTTTGCGTCACCAACACCGTCACGATGTCGCCGACGCGGAAGGCTTTGTCGTCGCGGAAGAGGAACAGCAGCGGATGGTAGGGTTGGGAGTTGGGGGCTGAGGACTGGGAACCAGCAGATGACGGTTGGGTTTGAGCAAAAGCGACCCCGCTCAGTAACAGCGTCAGCGTTACGCCGAGTTGCCGACGCATCGTCGTCGCCTCCTTTGAGTTGTCGGGCGCATTAACATGTGCCCCTACTTGGCGAGTTCACGATACAGCGCTTCGGCAACGCCCAACCGCAGTGAAGGCGTCAACGCTCGGGCAAACTCAAAAGCGAACAGGTCGCGGTAGGCGTGGTTCATGAAGGGTTTTTCTCCGCCCACGCTTTCCGCTGCCCGCCACATCTGTTGCAGCAAGTAACTGACAAGAAACGCCTCAAAGTCCTTGCACACCTTGTGCAGACGCACTTGCTCCTTTGCGTCACCGCTGACTTTAGGAATTGCCCCTTTCTCCCCTATCACCATGACGCAACCGTCACCTCTCTTTCACCGCTGACCAATCCTTTCAGCGGCGTTCTGCTCCACGCGACGACAACAAGCACTTCATCGCCGAGTTTGCCGTCCTGCAACGCTGTCCCTTGTGCTTCCACGACAACGCTGCCGACACGCGCGACGAGCCGCACCGTTTGCCGCCGACGAACGGCGAAACTGGCGGGGCGGGACGCAACGGCTTGCCCATTCGCTTTTTCTGTGACTTGCACCAGCAGCCTGAGCGTTGCGACAGGTCGCCCGTTAACGAGCACCGTGACGGGCAACACCGCGCGGGGCGATGGATGCGTCTCGGTTTGCACCGTCAATGCGCCGTCGGGCACGATGACAGGCGGCAGCGGCAGCAGCAACTTGACGGGCGTGTTGAGCGCTTTCTGCAGCGCTGCTTCCAGTTCGCTCGCTGTCACAGCCCGCCCTGACCGAACGACAAGCACCTGGTTGGCGCCGTCCAGAAGGCAATCGCCATCGCGCCAACCGGCTTGCGCCAGTTTTGTCGCGACTTCACCTGCCGTAATGACACGGCGGTAACGGGGCAACGGTGCCGGCGCTATCGGCAAAGCGCGCAATGTGGCGAGGTGCTTTGCGCCCGTTTCACATAACGCTGTCACTTCTGCGATGTCACCCAATCGCACCGTCGCATCGGCGATTTCCGCTTTGTCGCGCAAAGTGATGCGCACCGACGGTCGGTCCTCGTTGCCGACAGCGGCGGTCGCAAGGGCAGCGATGATGATCGGCAACCGCCACCAACGCATCTTTTCGTTCACCTCAAAGTCGGAGGGCACGCCGCAGGCGCGCTGCAATCGGCGCACGGGGGCGTTGCCCCCCGAACCTACGCTTTACCGCCGCACTTGATTGGCGATGGACAGCATTTCGTCAGCAGTTTGGATGGCTTTGGAGTTGACCTCGTAGGCGCGGAGCGCCGTGATAAGCGCGACCATCTCTTCCACGACCTTGACATTGCTCATCTCAAGGAAACCCTGGGCGACGCTGCCGAAGCCTTCCAAGCCGGGCGTCCCAATTTGCGGTTCGCCCGACGCAAAAGTCGCCACGAACAAGTTGCGCCCGATGGATTGCAGCCCCGCAGGGTTGACGAACCGCGCCAGTTGAATTTGCCCGACCTCTTGCGGTTGCGTTTGCCCCGGCAGCATGACCGAAACGGTGCCGTCTTGCCCGATGCTGACGCTGAGGGCATCGGGCGGGACGGTGATTTCAGGCAGGATGGGGAAGCCGTCTGAGGTGACGATGCGCCCTTGGTTGTCCAGTTTGAACGCCCCATCGCGGGTGTAAGCGATGCGCCCATCGGGCAGTTGGACTTGGAAGAAACCGTCGCCCTCAATCGCCAAGTCCAGCGGGTTGCCCGTTTGCTGGAAGGTGCCTTGCGCAAAGATTTTGTAGACGGCACCAGGGCGCGACCCCAAACCGACTTGGATGCCAGCGGGCACTTGCGCGTTGCGCGCTGACGCCGTGCCCGGCACGCGCTCCGTCTGATACAGCAAGTCTTGAAAGTCCACGCGACTGCGCTTGAAGCCAGCGGTGTTGATGTTCGCCAAGTTGTTGGCGATAACATCCACCGTCAACTGCTCGGCGTTCATGCCGGCTGCTGCCGTCCACAACGCCCGAATCATCCGTCACTCACCTCCGTTTTGGAATGCGTGAAGACGCCCAGGCGCATGGGTTGGCTTCTACCCCCGAGCAGGTTATCCCCTGAGCCCCTTCCATGCTTATGCGCTTGCTTCATGCCCTTGTCGCCTCCAACAGGGCTTGCTTGCTCGCCTCAAACGCCGAAAAGGTGCGGGTGCTCATCTCGTAGGTGCGCAACGCGTTCAGCATCCGCACCAGTTCTGTGATGACTTGGACATTGCTGTTTTCCAGCATCCCTTGTGCAACGCGCGCGTTCGCCGGTTGCGGGTTGACACCTGCGTAGTAGCCTTCGCCAGCGGGTTGAACGCTTTGGAGTGTGACGATTTGCAACCGCCCCAGTCGTTGCGTGCCTGCAAAAATTTCACCCGTCTCAGCGATGCGCACAGAAGCGGCAACATTTGTCGGAACGCGGACGGGCTGATTGTTGTCGCCCAAAACGGGGAAGCCCTCTGCCGTCACGAGCGTGCCGTCCCGTGCCAAAGCGAAACTGCCTTTTCGGGTGTAACGGACACCTTGCGGCGTTTGAACGATGAACCAACCGTCGCCGTTAATGGCGACATCTAACGGGTTGCCCGTCGGGCGCAAGGCACCGGCTTGCAAGTTCACTCGTTGTTCGCCGACAGTGACGCCCAACGGCAGCCGTGCGGGCGGTTGATCGTTCGTCCCGCTGATCGCCCACAGGAAAGTCTCGCCGAAGTTGCGGAAGCCGAGTCGCTGTGATTTGTAGCCGGGCGTTTCAGCGTTTGCCAAGTTGTGGGCGATGATGTCCAGTTCATTGAGCCGAACCATCATCGCCGAGGCGGCGTTGTAAAACCCGACGCTCACCGTCGCTCACCCCCAACAGCGCTCGGGCGCTTACCGTTGGCGTGCTCGGTCAGCAACCGCTCCAACCGGTCAGCGGCTGTTTCCAACCGCTGAGTCGTTTCGTGCAAGGCGACGACGATGCTCCACAACGCTTCCAGCGTTTCATCGCTGACCGATGGTTTGTGCATCCAGCGGTAAACGGCGACGAACATCCCGACCATAACACCGACCAACGCCAGTAAAGTGAAACCGAGCAAAGTCGTCACGGTGTGACACCTCCTTTTTGCCTGACGCCTTTGTTACGCCAAGGCGTCCAATTGCCTTTCGGTGCTTTCCCCGCTGCCCTTAGGCTTTTTGGGGGACTCGGGACCCTCTTTGGGCTGTTGTTTGGGCGACCGTGCGGTGCCCTGGCGGTCTCGCGACGGCGCGATGCGATCCCACCGCACATCGGTGCGCACTTGCTCCACGCGTTGATGGGCTTGCATCGTTACCACCCGGCGCGTTTCAGCGCCACACGCAAGCGCGCCAACGCTTGCGCTTTGAGTTGGCAAACGCGTCCTTCCGTCAACTTCAGAATTTGCGCGATTTCCTTGAGGGTCAGTTGTTCGTAGAAATAGAGCGTGATGACCAAGCGTTCTCGTTCTGGCAAGCGTTCAATCGCTCTGGCAAGAACTTCCACTAATTCGCGCCGCCGTTGCTCCTCAGCGAAGTGCCCGTCGTCCATCCGCTCCATCAACGGCATGATCTCTTCCAACGGCAGGACGGTCACCGGTGCGGACTCCACGACGAAGTGCGCGTATTCATCGTCCGACAAGCAAAGTTCCTGCGCCAATTCTTGCTCTGACGGGGCATGCCCGAGGCGCTGCTCCAACGATTCAATCGTGTCCTGCAACTGCTTGGCGCGGTGGTAAGCCGAACGGGGGAGCCAACCCATTGACCGCAAACCGTCCAAGATCGCGCCGCGAATGCGTTGAACGGCGAAGGCTTCAAACGGCACGCCGCGATGTTGGTCAAACCGGTCCATTGCTTCCAGCAGCCCGATCAAGCCGTAACTGATGAGGTCATCCTCCTCTACGGACGGAGGCAACATCGGCTTGATGCGGGCGACAGTGCGCTTGACCAGCGGCAAGTAAGCCTTCACCAACGCCTCTTGGCTCGCTTCGTCGCGATGGGTTTTGTAAGCCTGCCAGCACTCGGCTAATTGGCGTTTTGTCAACATCCCTCACACCTCACTCTCTGCGGCGTGATGTATCGCGTCGCGGCGATAGCAGCCCCATGCGCAGCAAGCGCCGCTGAAACGCAAAGCACCATGCGACGATGTGCTCCCGCACTTTCGGGTCGATGTCTATGAAAGCGATGCCCATGCGCAACCAGCGTTCGTGGCGCGTGACCCAGACGATTTCACCGATGGCTTCCACTTTGGTGGGCTCAGGCAATTCACCCTCCACCGGGGGCAGAGCGCAAACGACCCGCACGGGTTTGCCGATTTCTTGAGGAAACTCCGGATACAGGTCGGCACGATCAACACTGACACCGAGACCGCCGGCGCTGATGTCCACACCCGTTGCACTTACTGCGGGGGCACGGGGATCGTCCTTGCTCATTAGTTGGGCTACGAAAAGCACTTCCACGCGAAAGAAGCGGCGTCGCTGCACAGGCGTCAGCGTATCGGGCATCGCTATAACGACTGTCGGTGTCGGTTGCGACTGACTTTGCAGCACGACGCTTTCAAATTGGTAAACGCGTATCGGTGTTTGCGCATAGCCGACCACAATCTGCCCAGGTTCAAAAACGCTCGGTCCTTCTGAACCGACCAAAGAGACCAGAAACAGGCGATCAACCGCTGCACCATCAACGACACAAACGAGTTTCTGTCGGTGCAGGGGTGCTTCCAGCACGACAGTTTGCCCGCGTCGTAACAGTGCCCTCGGATCCATGCCCGCTCGCTCCTTTTGCGTGAGTGCTTATTCGGACCGCAAAAAGCTCAATAGCCGCTGCAGAAACGACGGCCGCCCGTTGGCTGAACGGTCGTCACCGGGCGAACGGCTCGCTAAGCGTCGGGCTAACTCCCGCACGCCTTTGGCGGTCGGACAAGAGGGGGCAAGGTGGAGAAGGGGAATTTGCCGCAGCACCGCTTCGTGCACCCAAAGGCTGAACGGCACGGTAGCGATGACTTGAGCGGTCATTCCCAAAAACCGCTTCACAACTTGGCACAACCGCTCGCCGGCTTCGCATTCGCTGGGGCTGTCCACCATGTTCAACACGATGTGGATGGGTTGGTTGAACCCTTGACGGGCGAGAGCTTTGAGCAATCCGTAGGCATCCGTCAACGCCGTCGGCTCGGGGGTCGTGACCAGCAGCAGTTCGTGAGCCGCCATGCAGACAGACAACACATCTGAACCGATGCCAGCGGCAGCGTCGGCGAGGATAAAGGCGAACCGCTCTTCCATTGCGGTCAAGCGCGTGCGGATGGTCGTAAAAGCGTGTCCGTCCATACGCGCCAATTCTGCGATGCCCGATGCCCCTGGCAGCAACCACACTTTGTCAGTGACCGAAAGCAACACTTCCTCTAAGGCCGCAGAGCCGTCAATCAATTCCCGCACCGTTTTGCTGACTTGTAAGTTCAGCAAGACATTGGCATTTGCCAACGAGAAATCGGCGTCCCACAAGAGCACGGTGTGACCCAAATCTCCCAACGCCAGCGACAAGTTGACCGAGATAGTCGTTTTCCCGACACCGCCTTTGCCGCTGGCGATAGCGACGGCATGGGTGCGTTGGCTTGGTGCTGGCGGGGACGGGGCAAACAACTCCCGCAGCCGCATCGCCTGGTCACGCATCGCCGGTCACCTCCGCAGGCGTAAGGCGTTTCGTCAACGGTGCCAGCACCCATGTGGCTAATCGGTCGGATGTGGGGATTTCTAAATCGTCGGGGACATTTTGGCCGACAGTGATGTAGGCGATGGGCAAACGCAAGCGCCGGGTCAAGTTCACCAACACGCCCGGTTGCGTCGCTTCGTCCAGTTTGGTGACGATCAGACTGGTCGGACAGAAAATTGCGAACTGTTCACCGGCTAACGC
The DNA here is from genome assembly GCA_002898575.1 of bacterium HR17. Taxonomy (NCBI): domain Bacteria; phylum Candidatus Fervidibacterota; class Fervidibacteria; order Fervidibacterales; family Fervidibacteraceae; genus Fervidibacter; species Candidatus Fervidibacter japonicus. Next base: position 22,335 of record BEHT01000019.1, on the reverse strand, counting down.
TAAGTCGGCGGGGTTGCCGTTCGCGGGAAGGGTCAGATACACCTCGTCGGGATTGGTGGCTGCCACCAATTCCCACAACGCTGTCAATTGCTCCGTTTGCTTAGGACTGCGCCCAATCGTGTCTACGAGGATCAAGTCCGCCACTTGGCGGGCTTGTAAAACGCACCGTTCTGCTTCGTCGGGCAGTGTAGCGACGAAGAACGGCAAGCCCATCAACCGCGCGTAAGTTTCCAGTTGTTGAACGGCGCCGATGCGAAACACATCTACCGTCACCAACGCCACACGGCGTCGGCGCTGCATCAATTGGTGGGCAGCGATTTTGGCGACAGTGGTCGTCTTCCCTACGCCTGTCGGACCGACCAACACCGCCGTTTTCGTCGTGGGGGACACACCGCCTGTGACGGGCAAATAGTTGCGCAACATTTCGTGCAACCACGACATGAGGTCGTTTTCGTCGGACGGCAGTTGCACCCCGTCGCAGAGGCTTTGGAGCGTCTCCAAATCCACGCCGCATTGCCAAAGGGCGCTAAGCACGCCGATAGGTGCCGCTGCCGCTTCGCGTTGCCAGAGTGTCGCGGTCAGCAACTGGAGTTGCCGCTCCATGCGTAAGGACAGTTCCGCTAAAGCGTTGGAGTTTGCAACCGTTTTGCCCTTTGCCCGAGGAGACCGTCGGCGTTGACTGGCGCCTTTGGCGGGCGGTTGAGGCGCTTCTGAGCCGGATTGCCCCGTCACAGTGAGGGCTGCCGCCTTCCGACCGGCATCGCCGTTTTCCGACGGCGTCATCGGACGGGCGCTCAGCGCCGCCCACACCCGCACCGATGGGAGGCGCCGCAGCCACGGCCAAAAGCCTTTGCGCTGTTGCGTGTGCAGGATGACGGCGTCATCGCCCAGTTCCCGTCGCACCCGTTCCATCACTTCGGACATAGATCGCCCTTCAAAGCACCGCACGATCACGCCAAGTCACCTCCCACAACCGCTTTGGTTTGCATAGACACCTTTGCGGCATTGACTTCCTCGTAACTGATGACCGGCAAACGCGGCAGAAACCGCCCTAACAGCCGGCGCAACGGCAGCCGCAACGCCCCGCTGCAAACAAGCACGGGTTGCACACCCTCAGCCGCCACGCGCTCAGCGGCGCGGGCGATCTCTTCTACCAACCGCTGCCACAGCCCTGGGTCGGGCACGAGGAGTCGCCCCCCGTCCGTTTCCTGAACATGTGTCAACAGTCGCTGCTCCATTGCTGGGTCTAAGGCGATGATTGGCAAAGTCCCATCCGGCAATTGAACGAGTTGGCAAATGAGGCGGGCTAAACGGCGGCGGACACGCTCGGTCAAAAAATCCGTGTCCTTACTGAGACGGGCGGCATCCGCCATCGCCTCCAAGATAGCGACCATGTCTTTGATAGGCACACCCTCCGCCAACAGGTTACAGAGGACTTGGTGGATTTCACTGCGCGAAAGCAACTGGGGCGTGACCTCTTCCACGACAGCGGGATGGGTCTGGCGCACTTGCTCCAACAGCGCCTGAACTTCCTGGCGGGACATAATGTCTGGGGCGTAGGCTTTGATGACTTCAGACAAGTGGGTGATGATGGTCGTTTCCGCGTCCACGACGGTGTAACCGCACCGCTCCGCCTCACGCTTTTTGTCCGGGGCAATCCAGTAAGCGGGGAGCCCAAACGCTGGATCTCTTGCGGCGACCCCTTCCAACGGTGGCAATTGCGGAGCGCCGATGGCTAACAAGTTATGGGGGTAACAGTCGCCTTCGCTCACTTTCGCCCCACGCACTTTAATAACATAACGGTTGGGAGGCAGCAACAAGTTATCCCGCACCCGCACGGGAGGCACCAATAAGCCCAATTCCTCCGCCAGTTTCCGTCGCAGGTTCGTGATACGGTGCAGCAATTTCCCGCCTTCTTGCTCCATCGCCATTGGCACCAGCGCAAAACCTAACTCCACTTCAACCGGGTCAACCCGCACGAACGCGGTGAAATCCTGAGGGTGCTGCGTCACTGACGGTGTCGTCGGTTGTGCTGGCGGTTTGAGGGCTTGCTGCCGCAGCCACCATGCTCCAACGCCCATCCCGATGCTCAGCACCAGAAAAGGCACCTTCGGCAACCCCGGCAGCAACCCCAGCAGCGCCGCGATACCCGCAGCAAACAGCAACGCATCCGGTTGCGCTTTCGCCTCCTTAGCGACTGTCGCGCCCAAACTTTCATCCGAAGCGGCACGCGTGACGATGAACCCTGCGGCAGCGGAGACTAACAAAGCGGGAATTTGAACGAGTAACCCTTGCCCGACAGTCAACAAAGCGTAGGTGCGCAGCGCCGTCTCCCAACTTTCGCCCCGTTGCCAGACGCCGATAAGCAAGCCGCCGACAAAACACAACACCGCCACCAAAAACGCCGTGACCGCATCGCCCCGCATGAACTTGGCGGCACCGTCCATCGCTCCGTAAAAATCGGCTTCCAGTTCCAACTGTTTGCGGCGGCGGCGCGCTTCTTCCTCGGTGATCAACCCTGCCGACAAGTCAGCGTCAATGCTCATTTGCTTGCCGGGCAGCGCGTCCAAAGTGAACCGCGCCGCCACTTCCGCGATGCGGTTAGCCCCACCCGTCACGACGGCAAATTGCACGATGACCAGCGTTAGGAACAACACGACGCCGACGAGGAAATTTCCCCCTAACACCCATTCCCCAACAGAGACAACCAACTGCCCAGCCAAGCCGTTGGTCAAAATCGCTCGCATCACAGCGACGGACAACGCCGTCCGAAACAACGCCGCGAACAACAAAACCGACGGAAAAGACGAGAACTCTAACGGCTCACGCAGCATCAGGACGATGAAGAACAGCGCCAACGCCCCGACAAAATGCAACAGCAACAGCAAATCCAGCAACATCGGCGGCATCGGCACCAACAACATCGCCAACACCGACCCCACCGCCACCACTGTCCATACTTCATTTTGCTTAAGTCCTACCGTTTTGGACACCATGCCCGCCAAAGCCTCCTTACATGGCGCGTCGGCTATCTTGTCGTGCGGTCAGTGTTTTGGCGAGGGTGAGGTGCCTCGGCAGCGTGTCTCCGGCAAAGCGGTGCTCGGTGACGCTGAATCGTTCTGGAGCAAAGGCTGCGCGTCGGCGTTCCGAGGCACTTGGCAGTTATCGCGCATCTGGTATTGGTGACGCGACCCCACTTTTTCTGTTCTTTCATGCTTCACCCAACACCTCCTTTGCGCGTCCCGTAACGCGGAAGACATACGCCAGCACTTCAGCGGCAGCCTGATAAAGTTCAGGTGGAATCAATGCCCCGATATTGACCTTCATTAGGGCTTGCGCCAACGGAGCGTTAGTGACGATGGGGACGCTGTGTCGGCGCGCTTCTTGAACGATGCGCTGGGCCAACCAATCGCTGCCCTTGGCGATGACCTGCGGAGCGGGCATTTCTTTTGGGGCGTAGCGCAACGCGACCGCGTAATGCGTGGGGTTGGTGACGACGACAGTCGCTTCACGCACCCGTTGCAGTTGGCGGTGCATGACCAATTGGCGATAGCGCCGACGCAAGCGGGCTTTGACAGATGGGTCACCCTCAAATTGTTTCAGTTCATCCTTAATTTCTTGGCGTGTCATGCGCAGAGACCGCTCCACGCGCCACCATTGGACGGCGTAATCCATCGCCGCCAAGATAAGCAGGGCAATCAGGCAGCGCCAAAACAATTGCACGGCTATGTGACCGATTGTAGCCGCTCCTTCCACGACGCCCCATTGCGTGCCGCCTAACACTGCATCCATCTGCCCGCGCAAGGTCACAAACCCGATGTAAGCGACGATTACGGCTTTGAGTAGGTTGCGCATTGCATCCCACAGCGCCATCGCCGAGAACATACGCCGTATCCCTGCCATTGGGTTGACTTTCTGCCAATCCCAACGCAACGGTTGAAGGGTGAACAAGAACTTCGTTTGAACCAAGCCGACGATGAATGCGACGCCCATCAGCAGCGCCACGAACAGCAAAGTCGGCATTAAGGTGTAGCGGAGCAAAGGGGTCCAGTCGTTATGCATAATGAGGGCAGAAAGTCCTTGCGTCATCGTTCGCCACCACTGTGGCAAAAACCATCCGGCTGCGACGGCGCCGATAAGCAAAACGACTGTGCCGGTCAATTCAGCGCTGCGCGGCACGATGCCTTGCTTGCGCGCGTCTTCCCTCCGTTTGGGCGTCGGTGCTTCTGTTTTGTCAGACCACAACATCGTTGTTCACCTCTCATCACCGCAGCGCTGCCAAAAGCGAAGGGATAGCGGTCACCAGCCGATTCAACAGCCGCTCGGCGAGCGATGGCATGGCTGTCAGCGCCGTCGCTGTCACAAACAAGCAAACGATGACGCGAGCGGGCATACCCCAGAGCAACACTCCCACTTGAGGTGCGGCTCGCCCCATCAACCCCAACACGAGGTCTATCAACAAGACAGCGCCTAAAGTCGGGACGATGAGCGGCAACGCTGTCACGAACCCTTGCGCCAATAGGTTGAACCACGCTTCACCCAACTGCGGCGTGAACCGCAGCGTCGTCCCAACTGGCAGCAAGCGGTAACTCTCCGCCACGGTGCGCAACAGCAGGTGATGCCCGCCCAGTTGGAAGAACGACACGCCCGCCAGCAAAGTCGCGGCGCGGGCGATAATGGCGACGCGCGTGCCCATGACGGGATCAGCCAACGCCGCAAAGCCAAACCCCACCTGCCAGTCCGCCAGTTCACCCACCCACTCCCACAACCACACGAACGCGGCAAATGTCATCCCGATAAGTATCCCGATCACCGCTTCCCGCACCAGCACGAACACCAAGGCTGCAGGCGTGTCAGCGTTCACCGGTGGGACGAACGCTACGCCGGCGAGCGCCGCACCCAGCACAACGACGCTACGGGCTAACGGTGGCACCTGCGGCACCGCAAGCGCTGGCATGAGCGCTAATGCGCCGCCGAAGCGTGCCGCCGCCACTAACCATTGCGTCCACATCGTTAGCAAAGCGTCAGGGACATTCATTGCCCAGTCACCTGCGGAATCAGGCTTAACACCCGTGCCGTGAACTCACTCGCCAATCCCAGCCCCAACGCGCCCAACAACAGCGCGAGCGCCAACACCGTCAGCACCTTGGGGACAAAGGTCAAAGTGAACTCCTGAATACCTGTCGCCGCTTGCAAAATCCCGATAATCAAGCCGACAACGAGCACCGCCAGCAACGGCGGCAACGCCAAGGTCAACCCGACCAACATCGCTTGGCGCATCACATCCACAGCGAACGCTGGGGTCATCGCCGCTCTCCCCTTCCGTTCATCGGACGCTGAGCGCTAAGCCGCGCATTAGGAGATGCCATCCGTCCGCCAACACGAACAACAGCAGTTTGAGCGGCAGGGAGATGAGCATGGGCGGCACCATCAACATGCCCAACCCCATCAACACACTGGCAATGACGACATCCACGACGAGAAAGGGCACCGAGAGCAAAAAGCCGATTTCAAAGCCGGTGCGCACCTCGCTGAGAATAAACGCGGGAACGAGAATGTGCGCCGGCACATCTTCGGGGCGCTGAGGGTTGGGCAGTCGCGCGATGCGCAGAAACAAAGCGATGTCTTGCTCCCGCACCTGCCGCAGCATAAAACGCTGAAACGGGCGATAACCTTCAGCGACAGCCCGCTCCACGCTTAGGTGCCCCTGCAAGAAAGGGCGTAACCCTTTCTCGTTGGCTTCCTGCAAAGTTGGCGCCATGACGAACAGCGTTAAAAACAACGCCATGCCGATAACGACGGGATTGGGCGGCGTCTGTGGCGTGCCCAAGGCCATCCGCAACAGGCTCAGCACGATGACGATACGGGTGAAACAAGTCATGACCGACAGCAGAAACGGCGCCAACGCAATCAAAGTCAACACCAACAAAATCTGCACCGCTTCTCGCCCGACACTCAGTTGTGAGCGGACAGCGGAGGCTGTCGGTGATTGGGCGGCAGCGACGGCACCAACGAGCAATATCACAAGCAAGGTCAGCAGAGGCAACCATGAAGACCACACCCAGCGGCTGTTGTGCCTGACATTGTCTTTTGGCGCCCTCTCGTCCGTTTGCACATCACCGTTGCGCCCTTTCAGTTGCGCCGCTTCTTCAGGCTCGCTGGCGGGGAAATCGGCGAGCAGCTGCACCCCATGCTGCGGTGTGAGGGCTAACAACATCTGGCGTTCGCCACACTTGACCAGCAGCAGGTACCGCCCTCCCCCCAACGGAAGCCCTTCAACGACCCGCAACTGTTGACGGCGGTTTGACCATTGGGGCAGGCTGCGCCGTAACCACCATCCCAACCCCCACACCACACCGCAGGTGACAAGGCAACTTGCGAGCACCCGAGCAGCCGATGCGTCCATCAGTTCCATGCCGCCCACCGTCCTTAAGTGCCGTGTTTTTTCAAGTCGGTCGGATCAACTCTGTGATCCGCACCCCTAACCGCTCACCCAAAACGACGACCACTTCTCCCCGCGCAATTAACCGCCCGGCGACATAGACTTCAACGGGCTCACCGACGGCTTTGTCCAGTTCCAAGATACTGCCGGGGGTAAGTTCCAGCAACTCTTGGACGCGCACCTCCACGCGCCCCAGTTCTACCTGAACAGGCAGCTCCAGCGTGGCGAGCAATTCCCAAGGCACCGCGCTCTCCTGTCCGATGCGCTCCTCATCGGTGAGCGGGGGAAATGACACCGGCTGGGCTTCAGGGCGTTGTTCACTCACGACAAGTCACCTCGCTGCGCGACGGATTGTTCCTCCACCACTTGCACGGCGAACTGTCCACCTCGCACGCCAGGGCGCACCAAACAGAGCGTCCTTTCGCCCCAGCAAAGCGGCACAGGCGTTCCCTTAAAAGCGTCCAAGAGCAACACATCACCGACCCGCAACCGTTGCAACTCCCGGAAGGAGACTCGCCCTTTTCCCAAGACGACCCGCAGGGTCAGCGGTAAGGCTGCGACGGGATGTTGACGCGCCCGATCGGGGGGAGACGAGATTTTGGGACCGCCAGACCGTTCCAACCCTTTCAAAGCGTCGGCGTGCAAACAAAGCCACGCCTGCCCACTCTCTGCACCCAACCGAATCTCGTAGCAAAAGGTGTAAACCATCTGTTGGTCTGTGAACAGTGTCAATTGCTCCGGCGTAGACAGGAGCACCGACGCCCGCACCGTTTGGTTCTCTGACGCCTCCCCACCGATCACCCCCACTAACACACGCCCCAGTTGCTCCATAAACCGCAGCAAGAGGCTGACTTCCAACCGACCCAGCGCCCGTTGGACCGACGACGGAAGACCGGGACCGCCCAGCAATCGGTCCAACGCGACCATTGCCAACGGCGTGCTCAACGCCACACAATGGTCATTGCCCAACACACCCAACGGAGAAAAGGTGGCGATGTATGCCCCCTTTTGCCACTCTTTGACCAAAGCCGTCAAAGGGACTAACGCATCGCTCTGCAACCGCACTTCCACCGCTATGCGGAGCATGGAGATCAAGGTGTAACGCAGAGCGTGCGCCATCTGTTCCGCCCATTGGTGCAACATCGCCCGTTGACGCGGCGTAAGGGTCAACGACGACACCAACGAGAAGGGGCGCACCGTCGTGTCCTTGCGCAATCGGCGTTGCCGTTGCCCTGCGCCGGTCGCTTCTTTGCGCTGAACCAACAACGCTTGCAACTCCTCCGGGCTCAGCCCTTGCTGCATTGACGATCCCCCTTTCCCCAATCACTGGGCGAGAAAAGTCGTGAAGTAAACTTGCTGGACTTCACCGCTGGACAGGACTTGATTGACTGCCTTACGGATGCGTTGGCGCAGTTCGCGCCGCCCTTTTGGGGTGAGCAAGTCCTTAAAGGAGGAGGCTGACAACTCCTCAATTACCAAGTCCAGCACCTGTGCCCGCTTTTCGTCCAGTTCCGCTTTTGTCGCTAGCGCCAACGGGGGCAAATTGGTGTGGTTCTTCTCGTCTCCCCCACCTTCGCCGGCGGTTTTCTGTGCGGTGGATGTCTCCGACGCTTCCAAAGCGTGAGCCCCTCCCTTTGCCAGCACCTCCAGTTCAATGCCGACTTTTAAGTAGCGTCCGGGTTCGCGCAGGTTGACTGTTTGTTCGCCAAGGGAATAGAAAAAAGTGATGGGCACGACTTCCACCTTTTGCTTGGTGGGTGGCGTGGCAACTACGCGGCGCATCATGAGAGCGCTGATTCCAGCGGCGGCGGCGCCAGCCGCCAACGCTGCCGCTACCACCATCAAGATAGGCAACCGTCCTACCCGATGCATCACATTGCACCCCCTTCATGGCTGACACTGCGGACATGGAGTCAACCCCATCTCTAACGCAGCCCGTCGCGACAAGAACAGCACCCGATAGCGCGGCGGAATTGTCGCCGCACTGCGGCATTCTGCGCGGTGAAACTGACGGGTCGTTAAGTCCCCGTAGTAACGCATCTGATGGCGTTCAATAACTTGGCGGACATCTTCGGTCAATGCGTCCGAACCGGGCGCACGAACCGCCAGCCACAACGCTTCCAACGCGGCGACAAAAGCGACAACCCACGCGACACCTTTCCACCACCGTCGGTTCATGGCATTGCCCCTCCCGACGGAGATCGTTGCCCCGGTCGCTGTGGCGGGCGGTAAGCCGGCTCGGCTTTCTGTCCCTCCTCGGCAAGCAGCACGATATCCACGCGGCGGTTCAACCGACGGTTTTCTTCGTTAGTGTTGGGCACCAACGGGCAATATTCGCCGTAGCCGACAGCGGAAAGCCGAGACGCTGAAACCCCGCAACCGATCAGGTAGCGCACGACTGCCACAGCGCGCGCAACGGAAAGTTCCCAGTTGCTGGGGTAACGCGGGGTGTGAATCGGCAAGTCACAGGTGTGCCCTTCCACCCGCACAAAGCGCTGGGACCGTTGAATCACCGGCGCTAAATCGCGCAGCACTTTACGCGCCGCAGGCGATAAAACTGCGCTCCCTTTCTCAAAGAAAATCCCGTCGGTTAACAGGCTGATGACCAAACCGCGTTCTTCACGGTGGACAAGGACTTTACCTTCCAAGCGTTGTTGCTCCACATAGCGTTCCACGCTTTCTTCTTCTTCGTGCATCTCTGGTTTTTTGCCCGGCAGCAGCGGCACGACGAGGGGGCGTCGGCTTTCCGGCGCCCCAAACTTCAACATGCCCCGCCCGCCTTCCACGAGCGTCGCTCCGCCGCCAAACAACACCTGAAACTCCTCCATCAATGCCTTGAAGCGCTGGATGTCCAGCGTGCTGATGGCGTAGAGCATGATGAACAACGCCAGCAGCAAAGTGATCATGTCGGCGTAGGTGATCAACCACCGCATCATGCCGGCGGTTTCATGTCCACCGCCGCCTTCGCCCCCACCAGCGTGTTTGCGGTTCGCCGTCGTCGCCATCGGTCAACCCACCTTTGCACTTGCGAGCGGGTGTTCCGCTTTACGCCGCGGCACCGATAGATTGCTCCGTCACCTTGGCGCGCTCGGCAGGCGGTAAGTAAGACGCCAGTTTCTCCGCGACTAAGCGCGGGTTCTCGCCGGCTTGAATCGCCAAGATACCTGCCATCGTCAACTCGTAAAGGGCACGCCGCTCGGCAAGACGGGCTTTGAGTTTGCCGGCTAACGGCAGGCAAATTAAGTTAGCGAACCCGACACCATACAGCGTCGCGACGAACGCGACAGCAATCGCGTGAGCCATCTTCTTGGGGTCATCCGATTGACCGAGGGCGTGCATCAACCCCAACACCGCCCCCATGATGCCCATTGTCGGGGCGTAACCTCCGAAGCCCATGAATAACCCTTCGCCCACCTTCTCGCGTTCTTCCCACACGGCAATTTCGCTTTCCAAGACGGCTTGCACGACATCGGGTTCCGTGCCGTCCACGACCAACTGCAACCCTTTTTGCATGAAGGGGTCGGCAATATTGCGGGCGTCCTCTTCCAGCGCCAACAACCCTTCCCGACGGGCTTTCTGGGCTAACTCCACGAGTTGTTGAACCCGCTCCGCCAAACTCAACGACGGTGCGAACAGGGCATCCCGCAAAAACCCCGGCAACCGCAGAAAGTCGCTCAGCGAAAAAGAAGTCAGCGTGGCGCCGATGGACCCACCGACGATCAACACCAATGCAGGGATGTTCACCAACACGCTTAAATGGGTGCCTTCCAAAATCGCCGTCGCTAACAAAGCGCCGACGCCGAGGACAATGCCGAGGACCGTCGCCAAATCCATCGTCCACTCACCTGCCCTCCTGAGCCTCAGGTTCACGATTGAATGCGCCAGCGATCAATCGTCGGTAACTCAAGATGCGGGCGACCACTTCCTCTGCCGGCTCGGCAACGATGTAGCGATGCCCGTTGCTCAGCACAATGACGGTGTCGGGTGTTGACTCCACCGTCTCCACCATTTCGGCGTTCAGGTAAAACCCCTTTCCGTCCAGTCGGTGCACCAACACCATACTTGTTCGCCTCCAGCGGCGTGGATGGAGGGGCAGGTCAGCACGCCTCACACAACCCGCTTAGCCCGCTGACCTGCCCATCGCCGACCCCTTTATCGCCGCAAGTTCAATGCCTCCTGAATAAGTTCGTCTGCAGCCAAGATAGTGCGGGCGGCAGCTTGGAAACTGCGTTGCGCGATAAGCACCTGCGTCAGTTCGCGCGCCAAATCCACATTGGACATTTCCAACCCGCCGCCTTGCACGCGACCGGCACCGCCGACACCTGCCGGCAAGAAGCGGGCTGCACCCGAGTTGCCCGACACATTGAACAAGTTGTCGCCGACCCGCTCTAAGCCCTCAGGGTTCGCAAACATAGCGATGGCGATCTGGGCGACAGGGCGCGTGACGCCGTTGGTGAAACTGGCGATGACGACCCCCCGCGCGTCCACCGAGAAACTTTCAAGGTCGCCCGGCGGAAAGCCGTCTTGGAAGGTCGCCCCGATGGTCGTCTCCGACGCCAACTGGCGGATGTTGGAAAAGTCCAACGCAATCGTCTGGGGGGAAGCGGCACCGTTGGTCAGCGTCAGGGTAATATTGCCCGAGCCGCCGCTCTGAACGACACCGTTGTTGTCAAAAGTGACTGTGCCGCTACCAACTGGGTTGCCATTGAACTGGGCTTGCCAGTCCCAAGTATTCACGCCTGTCTTTGTGAAAGTCAACTGGACGATGTGCTGATTGCCCAAACTGTCAAACACCGAAAAAGTCATGTCCACATCGCTACCGATCGCGCGACGGCTGTCCAGGTTGCCGTCAAACCGGGTGCGGGTTGTCGCTTGCGCTGAGAGGTTGCTCGTCGGCAACACGATAGGCACCGGAGCGGCTTGCGTGTTGATGTTGCCAGCGGCGTCAGCGATCCATCCCAACAAGATGCTGCCTGAACCGATGTGCACCATGTGCCCCTGCGCGTCTAAGCGGAACGATCCGTCGCGGGTAAAGCGCACTTGGTCGCCCCTTTGGACGGCAAAAAACCCGTTGCCCAAAATCGCCAAGTCGGTGGACATGCCCGTCGGCGTGAAAGTCCCTTGCGCCATGCGCGTGGCGATGGCACTCACAAACACACCCGTTCCGATCTGCAACGGGTTGGAGCCACCGACATTGGAAATCGGTGCTGTGGACGCCCGCAGGGTCTGGTAAAATGCGTCGGAAAAACTGACGCTCTGCGACTTGAACCCTGCGGTGTTAAGGTTTGCCAAATTGTTTGTCGCCACCGACAGCATGAAATCGGCGGCGCTCAACGCCGACAACGCCGTCTGCATCACGCCCATCGCTCATCACCTCCGTCAGCGTTAGCGATCCATACGCCTGAAACGCTGTTCAACGGCACCGTCACGGTGCCCTCACCGACCCGAACGGACAGAGTAGGTCCATCTCCTGCCAGCGCGACACCGACAACCATGCCCGTTTGCAATTGCCCGTTCACGACGGCTTGCACGCTGCGTCCCAGCAGCAACAACGCTTGCAACCGTTGCAACCCGTCCGCCACTTCCGTCGCCGTCTGCGCTACTTGCAAACTGACGAACTGTTGCAACATCGCCTGTGTGTCGCCGGTGTTAAACGGGTCTTGCATTTGCAATTGCTTCAACAACAGTTGCCAGAAGTCGCTGGCGGACAAAGTTGTCCGGCGGGCATCAGCAACTTGTTGCCCTGCGACCGGCGTTGACGGGCTCACCGCTGCTGGCATCGTGTCAATCCCTCCTTTCACGCCCACAACCCATCGGTGTCTAACGGCGCGTTCTTGGGCATCGGGGTGCGAGGGAGCCGCCGCCACTCCTCGCCGAGCCCCGTCACATCGCGCCGCTTTTCCTGTTGCGTTTGGGCGAAAACGCCCATGTGCGTCAAGGCAATGCCTTGCTCCCAAAGGTGCTGGCGCAGCGTGGGGGTTGACAATTGCAATTGCGTTGCCGCCCGCTCGTCAGGCACATGCACGACGACCTGCACCGACGGTTCCGGCGAACGCCCCGTCAACGCCACTTGCACACGGATAGTTTCTCGACCGTCAGCGGCAGGCATTTCAGCGCTCAAGCGGGGCACAACCCTCGGCGTCGTCCCCCCTAACGGCGTTGATGGGGCTTCCGACAGCGAAAGCGAAGCGGACGGCGCAGGACGCGAGGCGCCTTCAGACACCTGGGACGGCTGCGACGCTACCGGCGCGTGTGAGGGGAAGGGCGTTGGCTGTCCCGCTTCAGCGACGCCCCGCCATGACGAGGAGCGCTCGGAGGGAATTTCGGGTTGCTTTTGAGCATCCAACGATGTTTCCTCTGGTGCGACGGCAGACGCTGCAATGCGCCATCCGTGATTTGTAGCGGTAGAAGAGCCCGGCAATTGCGATGGTTCAAGCGGGTGATGTTCTGCCCGACTCACGAGTGATGGGGCGCTCACAAACTCCTTCCGCAGGCTCACGGGTTCATAGCCGCCCTCGTTTTTCGGCGACACCGCTGACGCGCCTTCTAAGACCGAGAAATGGGGGCTCTGCCCAGCCGGTAACGCGTTCTCTTTAGACGGCGCGGTAGGCGTTGCCGAAGATGTGCCCGCCAACAAGTGGGCGACTCGGTCGCGAAAAATTTGCCAATATCCCAAGACGCGCCGCACAAAAGTTTGCGTTTCGGGATATGGCGGCACGCCACTGTAACGCTGCACAGCGTTGGGACCGGCGTTGTAAGCGGCGACAGCGAGGGCAATTTGCCCGTTGAACCGCTCCAAAAGGTGCCGGAGGTAGCGGATGCCCCCGTCAATGTTGTGAGCCGGGTCAAACGGGTCCGTGACGCCGAGTGCGCTTGCCGTCGCTGGCATCAACTGCATCACACCTATCGCCCCTTTGGGCGAAACGGCGTTCGGGTTGAAGTTGCTCTCGGCGCAAGCCACCGCCAACGCGAGCGCCGGGTCAACCCCACGCCGCTGTGCCGTTTGCACAATCAACCGCATGACGGACTCTTGTGCGGCTGACCCGGCATTCGGTGCCGTCACGGATTGGGGTGTCGGACGCGGCGACGGCATCGGCACGACCGTCGGCTGAGCGGCAAGCAGCGGATTACCGACGCGCAACGAGGCATCTGCCGTGCCCGATGCGAGAGAGCCAACAGTGGGCGCGGCGAGTGACGACGGCTGTTGCAACGCCTGCACGAAATGGGCGAGGAACGGTGCCGAGGATCTATTTGACGGCAACTGCCCCAGCAACAACGCAAGCAGTTGCCCGTCCAATGCCCGCAACCGTTCCATCAAACCGTTGAGCCCATCGGGTGTCGGGACAACGCCGAGTTTGCCTTCCATTGCTGTTACATCTGCAGTCGGTGTCGGGATGACATTGATTGACGGTGTCGCCATCGGCGCTCACTCCCCGTTACTTTGAGCGACGGCGAAATCGCGCATTGCTCGCTCGTCAGCTTGCACTTGCTGAGCCCGCAGGGCATCGGTGAGCCACTGGCGCCACGCCTTTTGGCGCAGTTCTTCCAGCAATTCCCGCCGTTGACGGCACTCCCGATATGCCTGCAACCGCCGTTCCACTTCGGCTTCAGCGGCGGCGACTTGCTGTTGTGCGAGGGCGCGCCGCTGTTCCAAAACATCCAATCGGCGCACGGCTAAGAGGATTTGATGGGCGTCGGCGTCTTCAGCGAGCAGTTGCCGTAAAGTCGTGACGGCTGTGGCGTGCTCTTCTGCGATGGTTGTCAGCGCTTCCTCGGCTTGACGCAACCTGGCTTGCGCCAGTTGCAACTGGCGTTCGGCTTGCTGCTCTTCCACGCGCCGCACTTGGAGCACTCCGTCCAAAGCGAACCGAAACCGCCGCATTCGGTCAGCGCCTCCTTTGGCACGGTCACGCATCGCGCAAAGCGACGCGGTCAGCGATGTGGCACAAACGCGCCACTGTGTCGGCGAACTCTGCCCGCTCATCGCGGTCTTGTCGGAGAAGTGCGGTCAAGTCATCCCGCAGGTTGATGGCGACATCCAAAACGGGCTCTGTGCCTTGGCGGTAAGCCCCTAACCGCAAGAGGGCTTCGTTATCCCGCAACGCTGCCAAAAGGGTTCGGACGGTTTGCGCCGCCCGCCAATGCTCCGCAGACACGATTTCCGGCATGACTCGGCTCAACGAAGCGAGGACATCCACAGGCGGCAGATGCCCGCGTTCCGTCAACGCCCGTGACAAGACGATGTGCCCGTCTAAAATGGAGCGGGCGTGGTCAGCAATCGGTTCGTTCAAATCGTCCCCTTCCACTAACACCGTGACTAAAGCGGTGATGGAGCCGACAGCGCTGCGCCCCGCTCGCTCCAAGAAACGCGGCATCATAGCGAACACCGACGGCGTGTAACCGCGCGAGGTGGGCGGCTCCCCGATGGCTAAGCCGACTTCGCGCCCTGCCATCGCCCATCGGGTCAAACTGTCCATGACGAACAGCACATCGGCGCCTTGGTCGCGGAAAAACTCAGCGATCGTCATCGCCACCAACGCTCCTTTGAGCCGCACGATCGGGGGCTGGTCGGAAGTGGCGACGATGACGACGGAGCGGCGCAGCCCTTCCTCGCCCAACTGCCGTTCCAAAAACTCCCGCACTTCGCGTCCGCGCTCCCCGATCAAGGCGATGACGGACACATCCGCTTGGGCGAACCGCGCCAACATCCCTAACAGCGTGGATTTGCCGACACCGCTGCCGGCAAAAATGCCCACGCGTTGCCCTTTGCCCAGTGTCACTAGGGCGTCAATGGCGCGGACGCCGACGGGCAACGGCTCTGTGATGAGCGGGCGCTCCAAAGGCGACGGCGGATTGTTGTGGATGGGGCGTTCTTCGCCGGGCGGCATGGGCATGCCATCCAGCGGGCGCCCTAACCCGTCCAGCACTCGTCCGACCAATTGCTCGCTGACCGTCACTTGCAGGCTGCGGTGCGTCAAGCGCACCTTTGCACCTATTCTCAGACCGTTCAAATCGCCCAACGGCATCAGCAAAGTCGTCCCGTTACGGAACCCCACCACTTCCGCCATCAACGGCTCAGGGTCGCATTCTACGAACGCCAACTCACCGACGAACGCCGAGGGGCAAACGCTCTCCAGCACAAGCCCTGTCGCTTGCGTCAACCGCCCAAACACGCCGGCGACGCCACAGTGAGTCAACCGATGGCGCATCCGTTCCAAGCGCCCCAGCGTTTTGCTTGGTGGGATGTCGTCCGTCGGCGCGCTGTGCCATGTGTGCCGTTGCCGCTCCGTCATGGTCACAACACCTCAGTGCGCAAGAGGGCAAATTTCGTCGTGGGTTGCAAATCCACGGCGCCTTGTTCGCTCTCAGCGACGACACCGCCGCGCTCTACGCTTTCGTCGGGAACGAGCCGCACCGTAACGCCCTCGGCGCTCAAATCCAGCAAGTTGATGTGCTGTTCCAACAGAACAAAATCGTCGGGATTGACGCGGACGGTGACGGTGCCGCCACGCAGTTCTTGCAAGGCTTGCGAGACAGCGTGGCGGACGACTTCCGGGTTGCTGGTGATTTCCACTTCCACGACCTTGCGGGCGATTTCCAGCGCCAACTCGGTTAACAACTCTTCCGTCCGCGCCATTAAACTCGCCAGTTCACTCCTCAAGGCATCTCCCAGCGCTGCGGTCAGGTGTTGGATGTGCCGATGCCACTCTTCACGCTCTTGCTGAAACTGCTTGCTGGCAGCGGCAATACCGTGTCGGTAACCCTCTTGTTGCCCGGCGAGAAACCCATCGCGGTATCCTGCCTCGTAACCTTCCTGCCGCGCTTGGCGCAAGATCTCCGCGTCAGCGCTGGGGTGTTCCGCAGCGGATGTCGGGGAGGTCGGGGCGTCGCACCCGTTCTGTCCGATGCCGTTGTCCCAAGGCACAGGTTGGGGATGGTAAAGAGGTTGAAACAGCACCGGCATCAGACGAGCACCTCCTCCCCGCCGCGCGGCACGGCGATTTCGCCGGCTTCTTCCAAGCGGCGCACGATGTCCACGACCTTACGCTGCGCCAATGTGACATCGCGCAGCCGCACCGGACCCATAAAGTCCATCTCCTCCCGCAAGATTTGAGCGGCGCGTTGGGACATGTTGTGGAAGATTTTTTCCTTCAACTCCTCGCTGGCGCCTTTGAGCGCCACGGCTAATTCGCGCATATCCACCTCGCGCAGCACCCGTTGCAGCGAACGGTCGTCCAACTTGACCAAATCCTCAAAGGTGAACATGGCTTGCTGAACCCGCTCCGCCAACTCAGGGTTGCGTTGCTCCAGCGCTGTCAAGATTTCTTGGTAAACTTCACGGGGGACATTGCTCAGGATTTGCACCAGCACTTGTAACCCGTTGAAGCGGGTCACAGCGCGTTGCGCCGTCGGGGCGATGACTTCTTTCAGTGAAGCGCGCAGGGTTTCCAGCACTTCTTCAGGTGGTGGCTCCGTGATGAGCAAACGGAACGCCACCTCCGCCCGCAACTCAGGTGTCAGTTCCCCTAACACTGCTGCCCCGTGGGCGGTGGGAAGTAAGCCCAACAGCAGAGCAATCGCTTGCGGGTTCTCGTTGCGCACTAACTCTACGATGTGTTGAGGGGGAACACTGCCCAGTTTCGCCAGCAATTCCGTATCTTCCTTGTCCTCAGCAGGTTCGCTGAGGAGCGCTTCCAAACGGGACCAAAGGGCGGTGCCTTGATGAACCCCGAAAGCTTGCACCAACAGCGACCGCACTTTTGCTAACCCGCCCGATGCGATAGGCGGCGGCTGTGCAATCCGCTGCAGGCTTTCCTTTAGCAAGTCATCAATTGCTTGGTCGCTTACTGTACCCAATCGCGCCATTTCGCCCAGCAATTTCTCCACTTCGGACTCTTCTAAGTGCCGCAGGACGCCGGCGGCTTCCTCGGGCGAAAGCAGCGACAGCAAAATCGCCGCTTTGCGCAACCCGGACACTTTGCTCACGGTAGTGCGTTGGCGCTCTACCGTTTGCTCCATTCTTCAACGCCCCCGTCCGTTCGTTGACTGGCAGCGTCTTCCGCAAGCCACGAACGCAAAACTTCCGCGAGGCGGTTCGGGGACTCGCGAGCGACTTGCCGCAATTGCTCTAAAGGCGATGGGCTGGGCGGTGGTGGGATTGCCGGCTGAGGCGCAACTTCGGGCGTCGGCTCGGACAGAGGCGGGGCAAGGGGAGCACCCCGGCGCCGACGACGCCATGCCACGAAGAGGGTTACTGGCACTAGCAGCCCCAGCGCAACGGCTGCCAGCCAGATCCACGGAAAAGGCGCCGTAGGGGTGCGCCCCCGCCCCAGACGAGGGACGCCTGCAGGGCGCTCTGTCCGAACCGGCACTACAACGACGGCATCGCCCCGCGCCGGGTCCAAACCGACCGCAGCGCCGACCGCGCGTTGCAGCGCCGTTTGCTCCGCCGGCGTCAGCGTGCCCCGCACCAGCACCGCTACTGAAACCCGCCGAACGGCGCCGGGCGGCTGTTCCACCCGTTCTACACGCCGCGAGACGCGATATTCCGTTTTGCGCTCCGTCTTGGAGTAACTGCCCCCCAGCAAAGTCACTGGCAACGGCGGCGTCATCTGCAAGTTCGTCGCCGCCCCTGCCGCGCCCGCAGCGATAGGTGCCCCTTGACTTTGATATGTTTCCTGCACCTCAGAATGGGTGGCTGGAACGCCTTGCGTGCCGCCTTCGGCAGGCAAATACAGTTCGCTCTCCGTATGGCGCCGGTCCATCGCTAATTCCACGCTGACTTGCACAGACGCCCGTCCTGCACCCAAAGTGCGATCCAGCAGGCTCTGCAGGCGTTGCTCCATTGCCCTCTCTGCTTGCCAGCGGAGACGCAGGTAGTCTCCGGCGCCTTCCAACGCTTCGGGGGAGCTGCCATCCGCCCAAATCACATCACCGCTGGTGTCCACAAGGACGACATTTTCTGGCTTCAGCCCCTCTATCGCCCGTGACACGAGGAAGACGATCGCCTGCGCTTGCTCTTTGGAGAGGGAACGCCCGGGTTTGAGGTCAACGACGACGGAAGCGGTCGGCTCTTGGCGACGCTCCTCAAACACCGTCGGTTGAGGGACATTCAGGTGAACGCGGGCGTTGGCGATCGGTTCTAAGGTGGCGATGGAACGCGCCAACTCACCTTGCAATGCCCGCAAATAATTCGTGCGCTGCAAGAAATCCGATGCGGTCAACGAGGTTTGATCCAACAGTTCAAACCCTTTCACTTGAAACGCCCCCGTTTTGGGCAACCCCGCCTGCGCCAACACCATTCGGGCAAGTGCCACTTGCTCGTTAGGCACCATCAATGTCCCTTCCTCTGTGCGCGTTTGGTAGGTTACGCCCGCTCGCGCTAACTCCACCGAGGCGGCTGTCAAGTCCTCAGGCGTCAAATGGGTGTAGAGCGTTGTCCATGCCTCTTTGCGCCCTAACAGGGACATTGACAGAATAAGCCCGCAGACGCTTGCAATGCCGACCGCCACCGCAACCCGTTTGCGCTCTAACGGCAGGTTTTGCCACCAAAGCCGCAGCCGCTCCAAGCGCCATCACCGTTCGGACAAAGGGTCAGAACCGTCTGCGACTTACAACGGCGTGCGCGTCAACTCCTGGTAAGCCTCCAACAAGCGGTTGCGCACCGAAAGCAGTAATTGAAACGACAAGTGCGCCTTCTCCGCCGCCAGTAGCAGTTCATGCAATTGCACCGGCTCGCCGACCAACAGTCGCCGTTTCAGTTCAGCGGCTTGCGCGTCCTGTTCGTCCACCTCTTGCAAAAGCCCCCGTAGCGCTTCCGTAAAGGCTTTTACGACCTGCGTCGTCGGGCGGATCGCTTCTTGGTCTTGCCCCTGTTGTAACGCTCGCACAGATTCCAATGGCATATCGCGAACCTCCCCTGCTCAGTTCATCGCAGCAAATCCAAGGTTTGCTGGAACATTTGGCGCTGCACCGCCATCGCCTGGGCATTCATTTCATAACCGCGCGTCGCTGCCATCAAATCCACCATCTCCAAGACGGGATGGACGTTCGGCAAGCGCACATAACCGTTGGGGTCAGCGTCTGGATGGGAGGGGTCATAGACCAAACGGAACGGAGCGGGGTCATCCGTGATCGCCGCCACCCGCACGCCCAAACCGTCTTGCACCAGCACGACCAATTTGCGCCGAAAGGGTTCTCCCGATGATGTGCGGGTGGTTTCTGCGTTGGCGATGTTAACCGCCGCCACCTCCTGCCACAAGCGATGAGCCGTCATCCCGCTGGCACTGATGTCCAATCCGCGAAACACGGACACGCCAAACACCTCCCGCTACATCACACGCGCCGTCCTTCCGTAATCGCCGCTTGCAGTTGCGCTAAGCCCTTCTCCGTCAACTGCAAAATCGTCCGATAAAGCAGGGATGTTTCGGTAAGAGCCGCCAGTTCTTTTTCAGGCGTCGTGTTGTTTCCATCGCCCCGCACCGCCGATGTCATGTCCAACCGCGTTGGGACACGGCTTAACGGTTGCCCTGCCAACGCTGTCCGCATCGCTTCGTAAAAAGGCACATCGCGCCGCAAGTAACCGGGTGTGCTGGCGTTCGCTAAATTGCCTGCCAACACTTGCGCCCGCATGACCAAAACATCCAACGCTCGCTCCAGCCCGACCAACGCCATCACCCGTCACCGTCCTTTGGCTTATTTTCGCTTAAATCATACCTTGTCGGCGGTGGCTTGTCAAGGGCAATTTTACGGATTTTTAGCGGCAATTTTTCCCTTTTCGTGCTGCTCCGCCGCAAATTAGACCGTTGATGGACCTTGCGGGTGCGCAGCGGGTTTAAACGGGAGCAGGTTTGAGGGAACTCCTGCCCAATTGAGGCAGTTTCTCGCTTTAGGTTGAATTTTCCTTTCGGCAATGCCTCGGGGGGCGCGTCTCCTGACGCGCCCTTATGGTTTTCACGCCTTTTTTTGCGGCGGCTCAGGAGAGCCGCCCTCCGAATAAACCTTCAACCTTCGGAGGGCGCGTCTCTTGACGCGCCGATTGCTCTTCGGCGGCTCAGGAGAGCCGCCCTCCGAATAAACCTTCAACCTTCGGAGGGCGCGTCTCTTGACGCGCCGATTGCTTTCTTCGGCGGCTCAGGAGAGCCGCCCTCCGAACAAACCTTCTGCATCTCGGAGGGCGTGTCTCCGGACACGCCGCTTGCTCTTCAGCGGCTCAGGAGAGCCGCCCTCCGAATAAACCTTCAACCTTCGGAGGGCGCGTCTCTTGACGCGCCGATTGCTTTCTTCGGCGGCTCAGAGAGCCGCCCTCCGAGCAAAACCATTATTCAACACAGCGCAGTTTCTCTAAGCACAGTCTTCTCTAAAGTTCGCGTCTCTTTAATCCGATAGCGAAATCGGACGCAAGAAAGAACGCCCTTGCGTCCAAGACGCCATGCCACGAAGGAGGGATGTTTGATGGGTCTGCGCATCAACACCAATGTGTCGGCGCTCAATGTCCACCGCAACCTCGTCGCCACCGACTTTGAACTCAGCAAGGTCTTGGAAAAGATGGCGTCGGGGTTGCGCATCAACCGCGCCTCGGACGACGCCGCTGGCTTGGCGGTCTCCGAGAAACTGCGGACGCAGGTGCGCGGGTTGCAAGTTGCCACCGATAACGCCCAGCACGGCATTTCGCTGGTGCAAACGGCGGAAGGGGCGCTCAACGAAGTCCACAGCATCCTGCAACGCCTGCGGGAACTGGCAGTCCAAGCCGCCAACGATCACCTGACGGACTCCGACCGCGCGCAAATCCAAAAGGAAGTGGATAACCTGCTGGCGCAACTGGATTACATCGGCAACACGACCCAGTTCAACACCAAGAAGTTGCTGAGCGGTTCCTTTGCCAGCACTCCGCTGACCTTCCAAGTTGGCGCCAATGCGGGCGAGGTCGTCGCCATCACCATCGCTACCGTGAATACAGCCGCGATGACTCTGAATGGGTTAAGCGTGGCGACGCTGGGTGCAGCCTCCAACGCCATCGTGTCCATTGACCAAGCCATCAGTTTCGTCACTGACTTGCGTGCCCGCTTAGGGGCTTTCCAGAACCGCTTGGAGCGCATCGTCTCCAACAACAACATCGCTAACGAGAACCAATCGGCGGCGGAAAGCCGCATCCGCGATGTGGACATGGCGCAAGCGGTCATTCAGTTGACCCGCTTGCAAATCTTGCAGCAGACGGGCGTCGCTGCTCTGGCGCAAGCCAACGCCGTCCCGCAGACGGTCTTGCAATTGTTGCGCTAACGCCCGAGCAGCCCGACGCCGTAGCCGCCCCGTCCGTGCCGAGCGGCGGTCACCCCACCGCCGCTCGGTCCTTTTTCCTGCCGAAGGGCTGTTTTCCTAGGGCGCCGTCCAATGCGCGTTGAAAACGGAGGCGAAGCGCAGTGGCGACACCACCTATTCGCTTTACGGGGTTGATTTCGGGCATTGACTTTGACCAAGTCGTTGACGCCCTTTTGGAAATCCGCCGTCAACCCATCACCCAATTGCAGCAGCAACGCGACCGCTTGCGCCTGCAAAGTGAACTGTGGCAAGAGATCCAGCAAAGGTTGTCCGACCTTCAAAGTACCCTCACGCCTTTCCTCACCAGAGGACAAGCCTTGCCCTTCGTCGCCACTTCCTCAGCACCTGACCTGATGCGGGCGACCGCGAACGCCAATGCCGTCGCAGGCAGTTACCAAATCACCATCAAGCAACTGGCGACTGCGACCCGTGTCAGTTCAGGCTTTAGCGGTTACACCTTAGGCATCGGCGCACCTGTTGACCCTAACGGCACACTCCAAAGCCTCAAGTCTGCTTTGGGGACAGTGACGGCAGGCTATTTCACCGTTAACGGTGTGCAGATTTCCGTTGACCCA